>CAXBHV010001054.1:0-3308 GCA_963974855.1 uncultured Rhodopirellula sp.
TGTGTTTCAATGAATTGCTGAGTGCGGTCCCGAATGGTTTTCGACAACATCAACCCCGGATCGGTGTAAGGAACGAACACCGATTCAGCACCACAACAAACAATTTCGTCGGGAAAGAGTTTGCAAGTCGCAAACTTTTCCGCCATCGGAGAACACAAAATCTGGTTCACACTGATGCTATGGGTATGGCCGACGAAATTGACATCAGGCAACGTCAACAAGTAGGCGTGAAACAGCGTTTCCACCGACGGTTTCTTTGACTTGTCGTCGGTACGACACGCGAACAACTCGTCTTCGATTTGTTGATCGGTCAAATCATCTCGATCGAGCATTTCCAACAGCGGTGCAACGTGGCACGACACGACATCATCGGACGCGAGCGTCTGCAAGCAGCTGCCACTTGCTTTGACCCAAAACGTATCGTCGTCAATTTTGGCGGACGTATTGCCTTCGCCCAGAATCGCGAGGTGTTCGCTCGGATCCCCGAGTTCGTGTGACAACGTTAGCAAGGCGTCGCGGGTTTGTTCTTTGTTCATAGTGGCTTCTGTTTCGCAGCCCAGACTGATGGTCTGGGATTTCGAGATTAGGGCTTCGAGATTAGGTCGTTGGGAAGATCCCACCCAGGCCAAAGGCCTAGGGCGTTAGACGGAAAAGGTTCGTTAAACGCGGCCGTACAAGGGGCCAAAGTTTTCACACGCTCGGAAGTCCGCCGATTCCGCATTATCGGTGCCGAACGCATTCCACGCACTTGGACGGAACACACGATCTTCGGCAACATTGTGCATGTAAACCGGAATTCGCAGGATCGAAGCCAGCGTGATGAACAGGTGCCCGACGTGGCCGGCCGTCATCACGCAGTGGTTTGCCCCCCAGCGGTTCATGACGTCATAGGTCGATGTGAACGCCCCTTTGCCAGTCAACGTGGGAGCGAACCAAGTCGTGGGCCAAGTTGGATTGGTACGTTGGTCCAAAATATCGTGCGCGCTATCAGGCAGCTCGACTGTGAAACCTTCTGCGATTTGAATCGCTGGCCCCAGTCCCGCCACTAAGTTGATGCGTGTCATCGTGGCGGGCATGCCCCCGCGAGTGCGATAACGCGTGCTCATGCCGCCGCCGGGAAAATATTCGGTGATCGAAGGGTGCCACGTCGTCGCTTTGAGGCACTTGTCGACTTCTTGGTCCGTGATTTCCCAAAACGGTTTCATCGTGGGCTTGCCGTCACTGTCGGTTTGTTCACCCGTGCCGTCCAACGTCGCCGGTCCAGAGTTAATCAGGTGCAACAATCCGTCGGCTCCTGCACCCTCCAACTTGTAACCGTCACAGGCGGAAGCGACCGCTTCGGGACTCCAGTACGTTCGCAAGTCCGCGAACACTTGTCCGGTGTTAGTCAGCAAGTGACCAAACAACATCGTCGCGGCATTGAGAGCGTCGTTTTCGGTCGCAACGATGTAGGGGGCCCGTTTACCATTCCAATCGAACGACGTGTTGAGGATTGCTTCCATGAAGTCGCCATTGGGAAAATGGTCCGTCCATTGCCGCTGGCCTTGGAAACCAGATGCGATTGCTTGGTGCCCGTGAGATTGTTCTTTCAGCCCCATCTCCGCAAGTTTCGGGTTGCCGACCATCAAATCACGCGCGATCAAGGCCATTTTCACGCAGTCCGACCATTCGCTGTCGAGTTGCTCGCGAGACCGTTTCCCGGAATCGCCGTTGTAGTCGTCGCCTTCGGGACAGCTTTCCTTGACCCAGGCGAGTGCCTTTTCATATTCGGCTTGGTCGTATTGCCCTTTGTTCATTCGCCCAATGAACTCGCTCATGTCGATGTCTTCGACACGCATCCCAAGCCACTTTTCCCAGAAGGTAAAATCGACCATCGAACCAGCGATGCCCATCGACGTGCCCCCCATCGACAAATACGCTTTGCCTCGCATCAAGGCGACGGCCAAACCACAGCGAGCGAAGTCGAGAATCTTGGCTTGCACGTCCGCGGGCATCTTCGCGTCACCAGCGTTCTGAACGTCGCGTCCATAGATGCCAAACGCAGGAATGCCCTTTTGTGTGTGCCCGGCTAGAACAGCGGCCAAGTAGACAGCCCCGGGACGCTCGGTGCCGTTGAAACCGAAGACGGCTTTGGGGCGAAGCGGGTCCATATCCATCGTTTCGGATCCATAGCACCAGCATGGTGTCACGGTCAAAGAAACAGCGACATTCTGTTTGCGAAATTGGTCATCACATGCAGTCGCTTCCGCCACTCCGCCGATGCAGGAGTCCGCGATCACAACTTCCACAGACTGCCCATTGGGGTACCGGACGTTGCTGGAGATCAGCTCAGCAACTCGCTGGGCCAAGTTCATCGTTTGCTCTTCGAGCGATTCGCGAACGCCCCCCAAGCGTCCATCAATTGTGGGCCGGATGCCGATTTTAGGAAGATCACCCTGAAAGACGGTGGGGGATGTTTGCTTTGAGCTCATCAGTAATATCTCTTCGATGGGTAAAATGAATGTCAATTGTATTGAACGCTGCTAATTGTCCCTGGCACACGAAACTTTGCAGGACCACTAAGCCGTTTCGGCAGGCCGCTTGCCGCCGAACGCATAAACAGCGAAACCAAAGATAGCAATTACAACGAAACAAATCAGCGGCAGGAAGAACGAAACTCTCACTGACTCCAAGGCCTGGCCGGCAATCGTCATCCCTTCGCCATCAATGATTGCTCCTTGATATCGAGGCATAAACGCGCCACCTACGATGGCAAAGATCAACCCGGCCGACCCCAATTTGGCATCGTTGGGCGTTAGACCATCCAACGCGATCCCATAGATTGTTGGGAACATCAGCGACATACAAGCTGAAACACCGATTAGACAATACAGCCCCGTAATGCCTTGCAAGAAAATCGCTCCAGCCGTTAATAAACCGCCGCCGATCGCCAATATCCCCAGCAGCAAACCGGGCTGCATGAACTTCAATATGAATGTGCAAATGAACCGGCTCGCCAGAAAGATCCCCATCGCCACGATATTGTAGGTCTGGGACTGGGCAGCACTCAGTCCGACCAGCGTCATGCCATAGTGAATCACGAACGTCCAGCACATAATTTGTGCCCCAACGTAAAACGCTTGTGCGATCACGCCACCAATGTATTGCCAGTTGGTGAAGAGATTTTTCATCAGCGTCGGCAGTTCAATGTGCTCCTCTTCGTGCCCCGTATCGGGCAATTTGGAAACAGCGAACATCACCAAAACCGCAAGCACGACCATGGCAATCACAACATAAGGTGTTTTCACGACGTCCAGATCGTGCGCCAC
>CAXBHV010001055.1:0-3305 GCA_963974855.1 uncultured Rhodopirellula sp.
CGGCCACTGGACGAAGCCCTCGCCGTCGCTGATCCCAACAACCAATTGCTATGGCGGATGAACCCGCGACGATTGTCAGGCGAGGAGATTACCGATGCGGTGCTGACGGCCAGCGGTGAATTGAAATCGAAGAAACGAGCGATCTACAAAACGGTCCGCCGCAACTCGCTCGATCCGCTACTGGCGGCCTTTGACGCTCCGGATCGCATTCGTAGTGTCGGGAAACGGCACCGCACCACGACGTCGCCTCAGGCGTTGCTATTAAGCAATGGCACTTGGTCGCACGATCGGGCCACGGCGATCGCAAAACGCTTTGCGCAAAGTGGCGATGAAGAAATGCTGATCGCCAATGCCTACCAAACGCTGCTGAGTCGTCAACCGAGCCTCGACGAAGTCCAGATGGCGCTGGAGTTTTTGGAGCACTACGCCGCGGCAACCCCGGAAGAACAGGGGCCAAAAATCGAAACCTTGGTGTCGATGCCGACGACGTCCGGCACTGCGGTGGATCTAAAACCAGGAGGTCCAATCCGCATGAGTCTGGCGACGTCCAAAGAGCTTCCCGATGGCGATTTCACAGTCGAAGCAACCGTGCTGTTGCGATCGCTCTACAAAGACGCCAACGTCCGCACGATCGTGGGTCACTGGAACGGCAGTCCGAAACGTGCTGGGTGGTCGCTGGGGGTGACATCAGCCAAGAGTTCTTACAAACCACGCAATTTAATCCTGCAATTAGTGGGCAAGACGGCCGCAGGCGACGAGTTGCATTACGAAGTCGTCGCGTCGAACTTACGACCGGAACTCAATAAGCCGTATTACGTAGCCGCCAGTATCAAGCTCGGTGACACCTCGGAAAAGGGGATCACGTTTTACATGCGAGATCTGTCGGACAAGGATGCCAAGTTACAAGTGGCACATGCGAAACACACGGTCACGCAAGAGATTCGTCCCGACAATGATCTGACGATTGGCGATCGTTTTGGCCAACATCAATGGGATGGATTGATCGACAATATCCGCATCGAAGCCAAGGCTCGTGATCTGACGAAAATCGCGCAAGCGGATTCGGTCGAAGGGCTGCCTCGCTACGTGATTGATTGGCAGTTCGAGAACAAAGACAGCATCGGTTTCGATTCGTCGGGTAACAAACATCACGCTTGGGCGAGTATCAAAAATTCGACCGTCGCTCCGCCGAGTCAACGGGCTCGCGTGGCACTCGTGCACGCGCTGCTGAATTCCAACGAATTCATTTATGTCGATTAGTAAGTAGGGCCGGTTCCTACCGGCCGGTTTGTGATCGGTCAATGTGTGATCGGCCGCTGGGAACCGGCCCTACTGAGAAACGTGGCGTTTGATGACCCTGGCGTTAGGATCGCGGGGCGATCAACGACAATGAAAAACCAAAAAGGAAACTTCCAATGACATCCACTTATTCACGACGCGAAATGCTGCTGCAAAGCGGGACTGGATTCGGAGCAGTCGCGCTGGCGGGGATGCTTCAGGGTGTCGGTTCGGCATCCGAGTCGTCGGCTGCGCCATCGCCGCTGATGTCCAAGTTGACGCACCACCCGGCGCGGGCCAAGAGCGTGATCTTTTTGTTCATGGAGGGTGGCCCGAGTCACATTGACACGTTTGATCCGAAGCCCGCGATCCAAAAGTTGGCGGGCAAGCCGCTGCCCGATTCGTTTGGCCGCGTGATCACGGCGATGGGCGAATTCGATTCACCCGTGCTCGAGTCAAAACGGAAATGGAAACAGCACGGCGAAAGCGGGCAGTGGATTTCGGATTGGTTGCCGCACATGGCAACGCGAGCGGATGACTTGGCCGTGATCCGGTCGTGCTGGACCAACGGGATCAACCACTCCGGCGGCGTGTGCCAGATGAACACGGGAACTCAGTTTGCCGGTCGCCCGTCGCTGGGCAGCTGGGTGACGTATGGGCTGGGGACGCAAAACCAGAACCTGCCAGCCTTTGTTGTGATGCAAGACAAGGGAGCCGTGGTTAACGGCCCGCGAAACTGGGGCACCGGTTTCATGCCAGCGATCTACCAGGGAACCCAGATGCAGATCGAAGGCACTCCGTTTGCCAATTTAGATGTGCCGAAACACGTCAATCCGCGACAACAGCGAATCGAACTCGATTACCTTTCCGCAATCAACAGTCGGCACATGCAGACGCGCCGCGACAACAGCGAGCTCGAAGCCCGGATCCGAAGTTACGAGCTGGGGTATAAGATGCAAAGCCACGCTCCCGAGGCGGTCGATTTGTCACAAGAAACAGCTGAAACGAAATCACTTTATGGGATGGACGAAAAAGAAACGTCCGAATTTGGTCGCAACTGTTTACTGGCTCGACGAATGGTCGAACGTGGTGTGCGGTTTATCCAGCTGTACCACGGTGCGGGCAGCCAATGGGACGCGCACAGCAATATCGAGTCGAACCATACAAAGATGTGCCGCGGCATGGACAAGCCCGTGGCCGGATTGTTAACCGACTTGGCGCGGCGCGGATTGCTCGATGAAACCTTGGTTGTTTGGGGTGGCGAGTTTGGACGCACGCCGATGAGTGAACAGGGGAACGGCCGCGATCACAATCCCACCGGATTCACGATGGTGATGGCAGGAGGCGGCGTCAAAGCGGGGCAAGCTTTCGGAGCGACAGACGAAGTCGGCTTGCACGCGGTTGAGGATCGAGTGCACGTGCACGATTTGCACAGCACGATTTTGTATCTAATGGGAATCGACCATCGCAAATTGATTTACGTCAACAAAGGCCGTCCCGAACGCATCGATGAGAACGAAGGTCACGTGTACAAGAAAGTAATCGCTTGAGCCGACCGCGCAAACTTGATGCGGCGTACGGCGCGGATTGCTTGGACGGCCCTCACCCGAGCAATCGCTAAAAGCTCTGCTCGACCTCTCCCAAACGATGTTTGGGAGAGGTGACAGGAAGCAAGTCCCCTCGACTGCGCGAGGCTTGACGGTACGGTGATATACCACGAGCCACCTCTCCCGAGCGAAGCTAGCGAGAGGTCGGACGGGCCCTTTAGGCCTCGTCCGGGTGAGGGCCGACCGCGCACACTTGATGCGGCGTTCGGCGCGGATTGCTCGGACGGCCCTCACCCGAGCAATCGCTGAAGGCTCTGCTCGACCTCTCCCAAACAAGTTTGGGAGAGGTGACACGAAGCAAGACACCTCGCCTGCGCGAGGTTTGGCGGTGCGGCGGCATACTGCAAGCCACCTCTCCCGAGCGCAGCTAGGGAGAGGTCGGACGGGCCCATTAGGCCTCGTCCGGGTGAGGGCCGACCG
>CAXBHV010001056.1:0-3302 GCA_963974855.1 uncultured Rhodopirellula sp.
ACAATGCCACGGCGTGACGCATGTACTGCAACCTGAGTGCCGAACGGAATTGGCTGGAAGCCTATCCCACTTTCGTAGGCCCTCCCCGAAAAACTCGCTGTAGGCTCGTTTTTCGACCCTCCCCGCTTCGCCGGGCGGGTGAAGCAGGTTGTGGGAGCGGCCTGCTCTCGATGCGAGCTGTGGATCACTCGTCGGTGACGCAGCCTTCGCTGGCGCTCTTGACGTTCTTGATGTACTTGTACAACGTGCCTCGCGTTGCTTTCAGTGGCGGTGCGGTCCAGGCTTTGCGGCGTTTAGCCAGTTCCGCTTCGTCGACGTCGACGTCCAGTCGGTTGGTTTCAGCATCGATCGTGATCGTATCACCGTCTTGAACCAGAGCGATCGGGCCACCCTCTTGTGCTTCGGGAGTGATGTGGCCGACGATAAATCCGTGGCTGCCGCCGCTGAAGCGTCCATCGGTCAATAGCGCCACATCCGATCCGAGTCCCGCGCCCATGATGGCACTGGTTGGCGTCAACATCTCGGGCATGCCGGGGCCGCCCTTGGGACCTTCGTAGCGTATCACGACAACGTCGCCCTTTTGGATCTTCTTTTCCTCCAGTGCATGCAGCATGTCTTCTTCGCTGTCGTAGACACGTGCGGGGCCGCTGAACTGCAATCCTTCTTTGCCGGTGATCTTGGCCACGCAACCATCGGGTGACAGCGAGCCACGCAAAATGCGGATGTGGCCCGTCTTTTTAATCGGTTCTTTTGTCGAGTGAACGATCGTTTGACCCGCTTTCAAATCAGGCAGTGACTCGAGGTTTTCCGCAAGCGTTTTGCCAGTTACGGTCATACATGATCCGTCGAGCAGGCCTTCTTTGAGTAAGTACTTCATTACTCCGGGGGTTCCACCGACCGAGTGCAAATCTTCTTGCACGAACTTGCCACTTGGTTTCAGGTCGGCGAGCAAGGGGATGCGATCGCTAACGCTTTGGAAGTCGTCGATGGTCAGCGGGACGTCAACGGCACGCGCCATTGCGATCAGGTGCAACACGGCATTGGTGCTGCCACCGAGTGCCATCACGGTGACCATCGCGTTTTCAAACGCCGTGCGGGTCATGATGTCACGTGGTTTCAAGTCGAGCTTCAGCAGTTCCAAAATCGCATGACCTGCGTGCCGACACTCTTCTTTTTTCTCTGCATCCACTGCGGGGATACTTGCCGAATACGGCAGCGACATGCCCAAGGCTTCGATCGCCGATGCCATCGTGTTGGCGGTGTACATTCCGCCGCATGCACCGGCGCCGGGGCAACTGTGACGAACGATCTCTTTGCGTTCTTCTTCGTTGATTTGGCCGGCAATAAATTGGCCATAACACTGGAATGCACTGACGATATCCAGATTTTCGTTTTTGAAACGTCCTGGTTTGATCGTGCCACCATAAACCATGATCGCGGGGCGATTCAGACGCCCCATCGCGATCAAACATCCCGGCATGTTCTTGTCACATCCAGGCAGTGCGATCAGCGCGTCGTACCACTGGGCAGCCATGATTGTTTCGATTGAATCAGCGATCAAATCGCGACTCTGCAGTGAGTAGCTCATGCCGTCGGTGCCCATCGAGATGCCGTCGCTGACGCCGATCGTGTTGAACCGCATCCCGACCATGCCGGCGTCGACCACGCCCTTTTTGACCTCGGCGGCCAAATCCAGCAGGTGCATGTTACAGCTATTGCCTTCGTACCAAACGCTTCCGATGCCGATTTGCGGCTTGTTCATGTCTTCGGAAGTCATCCCCGTTGCATAGAGCATCGCTTGGGACGCTCCTTGGCTTTTGGGCTGGGTGATGTGTTGGCTGTACTTGTTTAGCGGTGCATTCATGGCCGGTGGAGTACGCAGTGCAGGAGGAATGGGGGATAGATGTCAAAAAGCGAAGCGAGGGGGCGTCCGCTGCGGGGTTCGCGCGATAGCCGACATCATGGGCGTCGATTTGCCCACTTCGCAGGCCAACGATTATGATCTTCATCGAGCGTTTCACAACGGGACGGCTAAGTGAACTTTCGAGGAGCAGACAAAATGGTGCGGTTTTCCTGGTTTTTGGCGGCGTTGGCGGTTTTTACCCATGGTTTCACGCTCGGCAGCCGCGAGGCATTTTCGGACGATTATGAGCTCAAGTCGATGTCGCTGTTCGATGGCGACACCTTGGCTGGGTGGGAAGGGAACGGCTATTGGTTCCGAATCGAAGACGACGTGATCGTCGCTGGCCGGCTGGATGAAAAGATTCCTCACAACGAATTTTTGTGCACGATGGAACGATTCGCCGATTTTGATCTGCGATTGGAAGCAAAATTGGTCTCAGCCAGCGACAAAGAAAAGCCATCCTTGAACGCCGGAGTGCAATTCCGCACAAAACGCATCCCCGGCGATACCGAAGTTTCGGGCTATCAAGCTGATATGGGGATGATTGGCGACCGGTCGATTTGGGGAGCGTTGTATGATGAGTCGCGTCGCAGGAAATTCTTGGCCGAACCTGCCGCAGACCTACCCAAAGACCTCGTTAAAGTAGACGACTGGAATTCGATTCGAGTCCGTTGTGAAGGCCCGCGAATCCAGATTTTCATCAATGGCGTGCAAACAGTCGACTACACCGAAACCGACGATGCGATTCCACGAGATGGCATCATTGGACTGCAAATTCACAGCGGTCCTCCGGCCGAAGCCCATTACCGAAACATCCGCATTCGCAATCTAACCAGCAAGTAACCAATGTCGCTGATCGCTCCGCGATCTTGTGTTTTTAGGATCTTGTGTTTTTGAGATCCGGCGTTTTTACAACTTCTCGTTATGAACGCGGAGCGATCAACGACAGACATATTATGAATATTGAATTTGTTTATTTCGATCTCGGCAACGTGATCGTTTCCTTTGACCCCAAAATTGCGGTCAACAATGTGGCGACCCGCTTTGGGGTCGATGCTGCGATGGCGGAACAGGCGATTTATTTGAGCGGGCTTCAGGATCGATTCGAACATGGGCACGTGACAGGCGACGAATATGCGGCAATCGTGCGAGATTCGCTTGCTGTTTCCGAGGATCAAATGTCGACTGCCGCACTGCTGGATGCGATCAGCGACATGTTCACGCCGATCGAATCGATGCAGAATACAATCGCTCAAGTCCACGAATCGGGAACCCGTTACGGATTGCTTTCCAACACCTGTCACGCCCACTGGGACTGGATTGCCCGGCAAGCGTGGCAAGTCTCGTCGCTGGCGTGGCCGATTCGCGTTTTGAGTTGCGAAGTCAGCTCGATGAAGCC
>CAXBHV010001057.1:0-3297 GCA_963974855.1 uncultured Rhodopirellula sp.
AGCCACTTTTTGACGTTCTTTTCCGCAGCGATCGCGGTGCTGTGCGAGCGGCCGCCAAAATGATTCGCGATTTCAGCGTATGCCGATGATGTTAATTGCCGCGACAAATACATCGCTAGCATGCGCGGTTCGCACACCGCCCGTGCCTGTGACGATCCACGCAAATCTTCGACCGGCACCTTAAAGGCTTCGCAAACCGTTCGCTCGATGGTGCTTAGCGTCACCGAGGCTTGTCCGACACGCAGTAGATTTCCGCCGAACTGGCGAATCTCGTCCATCGTCGCCATCCGCCCAAACATCTTTTGCAGCGTCGCAACGAGGTTCACGATTCCGCTGAGCACACGACCGTCGCCGGCAAGTTGAGCATTGACCTCCGTGATCATTTCATCAGGCCACGCGATCGAGCATCGCTGCTCGACCAAACGGCGAAGCACCGTTTCTCGGGTGGTTGCGTCAAGCGGATGCATTGGACAAACCAAACCGCTGGCCATGCGTCCGGACAACTCTCGCGATAAGCCTTCGATTTCCGAAGGTGCTTGATTTGCGGTGAAGATAATCGGACGCCCCGCTTCGATCAGCGCTTCGACTGTGTAAAGCATTTCGCGAAGCGTCGCACTTTTGGCACTCAGAAACTGGACGCCGTCGATCAGCAACGCGTCGACTTCGCGATAGCGTTTGCGGAAGGCAGGTAGCCCGGTCGTGCCAACCGATTTGCAGAAGTCATTGGTGAATTTTTCACCCGACAACTGAACGACGGTCCGCATCCGATGTCGGCGACGAAATTGGTCGGCGATTGCGTTGATCAAATGGGTTTTGCCAATGCCCGACGGTCCGTACAGGAACAACGGCGTCGCACTGCCGGGACTCTGGCACGCCATCATCACCGCGGTGTGGGCGAGTTGGTTTGAAACGCCCGATACGAAACTGCTTAACGTCATCAAGTCGCGAGGCAGTACTGGCTTGCCATCCGCAGGTGCAGCTTGATCACGTGTACTTGAATTCGCGGCAGAGGTTGGGCTCGCGGTATCAAAGATCGGCAATGGCGGTTGAACGCCATCGTCGACGGGGCGAGACTTCTTTGGCTTCGGCGAACGCACCGATCCGGCCGCGATCAGCGACGACAACGACTGTGCGCTGGATCGTTTTCGTGGTGCGGAACCGTGCGGGTCGCGAGACCTCCCGGTTTGGGATCGCGTTCTGCGTGGCGTAGGTTTATCCGAGGCGAACTTTGTTGACGCTGCGGCCTGAACCATCGGCGAGTCTCCGGCGACATCGCTCGACGCGGATTCGTCAGACTCAAGTGGCAGCTCAACTTGCGTGGGTTCTGGGCGTCCAAGTTCGATGGCAACCGCCAAGGTTGACCCACAGGCCTGAGCGGCCGCTGCACGGATCTGTTGCAAGAAGTTTTGACGCAGACGGTCCAATGCAAATTGACCACTTACCAGCACGACCAAGCGTGTGCTCGACGGGAGTGTCGAGGTCATCGCGACCGAGCTAGGTGATGGATTGCTACCTTCGTTCTGCGACACACCCTGGGCGACGATGTTGTCATCGTCGGTATTAAGGGCGGGCGTCGCTTGAACCGCGAAGGCGACTCCGTGGGTAAACCACATCCGGAATCGATCTGCACCGATGCGCTCTTTCAAAGCTTCCTTGAATGTTTCGACAACAACCTTGTCGTCGATGCAGCCGTGCGGTGCAGACATACCGGTAGCGCAATCCTCCTTCATGGATATTTCGCGGTGCAACCAACACGCCATCACCTGGATGGATCCGCAAACCGGATCGCCCAAGCAAGGACGCGAAAATAGAATGCCGTTGGATGGCCGAGTTGGGATTGCAGCCGAAAGCGTTGGCGATTTGAAATCGTGCCAACCTAGCTCCGCTGGGCGGCAACAGTGCCTTCCCAAACTCGATCGTTCACTAGTACTCGCGAACAGAGGACTCTTTCTTAGAACCCGCCTCGTGCTTTTTGAAGCACACTGTCTCGTTCGCGTGAGGCCAGATTCTATGGTTGCTAGCATCGAAGTCAAATACCTCTGCACCTTCAATAAGAAGATTTCTTTAGCGCGGTGGTCTGACGTCCTCACAATCCAAAAAAGACCACGATACGGCACTCTCGTTTAGCGGTGGTCTAGCGACTTCAGACGGGTCGTTAGACTGGGCGCGTTTGTGGAAAATATGTCGATAACAAAAACCTCGCATGAACTTCATTTTTATCCGGTTGTCGTAACGGCTTTACCATCAATGGCTTATGGGAAACGTGCCTGGCAAATTGGCTTTTTTCTGAGGCTGATCCCTTGTCAGCTGAATTTTTGTTTCAATCGTGGGAACTCAATCACAGCGACTTCACCCAGACGGATTCCTCCAGCATCGATTGCAGACCAAATTGTCTGTAGAGTTTGCCGGCAACAAGATTTTGCTGGTCCACTGCCAAGATCAAACGGCTGGCGTGATACCCCTCGGCAATTTCGATGACCGCTTGCATCAAATCGGCCCCCAATCGCTCTCCACGAGCCGCAGGAACCAACCCCATGTAAACGAGCTCGACGACTTCGGGCGACGTACCGTCATTCGGCGCCGCGTCTGTGTCACGGTTCGCATTGTGACGTGCCAAAATGACCACCCCAATGGGATCGGCTGGCGACGTTAGCGATGATCCCTGAGGCCCTTTCGTCTGGGCGGGGGGGGTAGCGGGCGAACTTTCGCTGTTTCGTAATACAGTAAACCAGCATTCGGGGGCGAAGGAGGCGTTGGCTTGGTAGCCCGCGATCGTTTGGTCGGCAGTGCGATAGTCCAGCAGTACGGGGCAATCGAGCGTCTCGATGTAAGTCTGGTGAACGAGTTTCGCAAACGCGGGTAGCGTTGAGTCGTTCTCCCAATCGATTGGTGCGAGCGTCAATCGAGGCGGCCTCGTCGCGATGCCGACCGAAGCGGCACCCTCAGTCGCCACTGGGCCGGAAGTCGCGTTTTTCCCGCTGGCGAGCGATTCGGTGGCAAGCGATTTCGTCATGTATTGCAGGTCTGCGACCCACTGGAACCCCAAACCTTCGAACCAGGCGTCCGATACCTCGGATGAGCCGTTTTCGTCCCATGCCCACTGAATGAAAGTGACGCCTCGTTGGGAAAGTGTCTCGTCGAGGCCTTTTTTTATTACCTGGATTGTTTGTGCTTGCATGGAAACGGGCACCTCGCCGATCCAGCTGGCATGAAGCAGCGTGGCAGAGTCGTTCGGAGAGCTCGCCGAACCAGACGGCCGGGCCGCCGAACCAGAAGACTTCGGAGGATGGATCGCTA
>CAXBHV010001058.1:0-3295 GCA_963974855.1 uncultured Rhodopirellula sp.
CCGCCCGCCATCCCCATGACAGCCATTTGAACCGAACGACGTTCAAGGTCGAGGTCTTCAGTGGCCGATCCGATCTCGCCGACGGTTTGGTCATGGTCTTCGATCATCGAACGAGCAAACGAGTCGGACGTCGCGATTAGCGGCGAAATGGATTGAAAATCACGAGTCTGCAGCGCCTCGTTGATTTGCACAAACCGATTCTTTGCGGCACTCATGCATTTCGTCAATTCGGCCGTCCGCTCCATGCTCAACGGCTCGTCATGGCGATCAACGAGCAAATCCTTCAGCGGCAACGCGTCTTCCCAAACTCCTGAAAAGCGTGATGGCGTCTGGGCTGCTTCGTCGGTGGTACTGCGACGCGATTGTTTTCCTGTTAATTCGGCAATGTCGTTCGGGTGAACGGCGATGACGTCAACGTTTTGCTCGTGAAGATGTGCGACGATCGAGGGCGTGATGTGCGTTCCCGATCCGAGCAATAAAATGCCTTCACTACTCAGAATAGGGTACCCACAAGTCGCACCAGCACATAGCTTTTCTAGTGGCAGTTCGACGGTACCTGAACGTGACATTTGTTCTCAATTCCACATGATCAAAAGTTTTGTCATAACTCTCAAACAGAGAACTATGAGAGTACATTGGTTGCGAATCGCAGACGCGGATCTGCAAAGGAAGTAGACTTTCCTTCGTCCGCGCAATGCCTCAATCAAAACTTATGTCATGAAATATGAACATCCAATCGGGGAGTGCGTGGGACCGTGATTTTGCGGATTACCGCAATCTCGAGTGGTTGATTCGTCCCTTTTCGTGAGTCTGGCTTTTTTGATTTTGCAGGTTAACCGGGTTCGTCGGCTTGCTGCTGATGTAGAAAATGCCTGGCTGGTCACTGCTGTTCATCCCAATCCCATTTTACACCTTGCTGATACTCAATGAATTCCAACGGTTCGATTCCCAGTACGTGCGACGTGGTCATCATCGGTGGCGGAATCGTGGGGTTAGCAACGGCAACAACGTTGATCAACCGGAACCCTTCGCTTTCAGTTTGCGTTGTCGAAGCGGAATCGCACGTTGCAGCACACCAAAGCGGTCACAACTCGGGAGTTTTGCATTCGGGAATTTACTACAAGCCGGGATCAACGAAAGCGATCACGTGTCGGGCAGGCAAAGTGTTGATGGAGGCGTTTTGTGACGAGCATCAAATCCCTTGGGACCGCTGCGGCAAAGTGGTGGTTGCCACCGATGCAATCGAAGCGGAGCGGTTGGATGCGATCGCGGCACGGGCGACGGAAAACGGAGTGGAGTATCGTCGCATCGACTCCGACGAACTTCGCGAAATTGAGCCTTCGGTCGCCGGTGTCGCGGCGCTGCACGTTCCTGAAACAGGGATCGTGAATTACGCCACCGTGTGCGAGGCGATGCGGCAGCTGATCCTGAGAAATGGCGGACATGTGGTGTTGTCGTTCAAGGTGACGAAGATCATATCGGACTCGTCAGCGGTAGCGATCACGGATTCAAAAAATCGAACCATTCATTGCGGGCGGATGATCAATTGTGCAGGACTGCAAAGCGACCGTGTCTTGCGAATGGCTGGCGGAAATCCAAAGGTAAAAATTGTGCCGTTTCGCGGTGAATATTATGAGCTTGTTCCGGATCGCGAGCATCTGTGTCGCCATTTGATCTACCCGGTTCCCGATCCTTCGTTTCCGTTTTTGGGAGTCCATTTCACGCGGATGATCGACGGGGGTGTGGAGTGCGGTCCCAATGCGGTGCTGGCGTTATCGCGGCACGGATACAATTGGCGAACCTTCAACGCAGGCGACTTGTTCGAAACGCTTCGCTATGGCGGATTTCTGAAGTTGGCTCGCAAGTATTGGCGGACCGGGGCCGGCGAGATTCACCGATCACTGCGAAAAGAGGCTTTCGTTTCGGCATTGCAAAAGCTGATTCCTTCGATTCGTGCGTCGGATTTGCACCCCGGACGCGCCGGCGTTCGTGCACAAGCGGTCACGCCCGAGGGTGAGTTGGTGGACGACTTTTTGATCGAGACCACCGAGCATGCCATCCACGTGCTGAACGCCCCCTCGCCTGCGGCGACCGCGTCGTTAGCGATCGGTGCCCAGATCGTGGACCGATTTGAATCGCTCGAAACAAAGTAGGGGGTGCATTTCCCACCGTGTTATCAGCGTTATGAGTGAACGGGCTCGTCCCGAATCGAGGGCGGGACGCTTGACGAATCAGGGGGCGAAACACTAGGTTTTCTGCTGAACCAAAGCCGGTGACGCGTGTCATAGGCTCTGACGCACCCCACTTCCCATAACGCGATTCCAACATGACTTTTGAGACCCGCCCTCGAAAGGGATCTGATTTTGCTGGCCTTTCGGTCGCGATTGTCACGCCATTTACCGATGGCGAGGTGAATTACCCGCGTCTGAAAGAACAAGTCGAATTCCAGCTCGAAGCTGGTACCCGCTGTATTGTTCCTGTGGGAACAACCGGCGAATCGCCGACGCTTTCGCACGACGAACACGAAAAAGTGATTGCGGAAGTGATTCAGTGCGTGGCGGGGCGGGCGAAAGTCATGGCCGGCACCGGCAGCAATAGTACTGCCGAGGCACTGCGGTTGACCAAGCGAGCGGCGGCCGAAGGGGCCGATGCAACCCTGCAAGTCGCACCCTATTACAACAAGCCGACACAAGAAGGTTTCTACCAGCACTTCAAAGCGGTCGCCGAAGCGGTCGACATCCCGGTTTGTGTTTACAACATCCCAGGACGTTGTGGCAAAGAGATCGACGTGGAAACGATCCAGCGTTTGGCGGACGTCGACGGGATCACGATGGTCAAGGAAGCGACCGGAAAACTGGATCAATGTTCGGCGATCGTCGGCACCACGGATTTGACCGTTTTGAGTGGAGACGATTCGTTGACCTTGCCGATGATGAGCGTCGGTGCAGAAGGGATTGTATCGGTTGTAGGGAATTTGGTGCCGCGGGACATGATCGAATTGGTCAAAGCGGCTGCGAGTGGCGATTTTGCTAAAGCGATGGAGATGCATCACAAGCTGTTTGCACTTTGCCAGAACATGCTCGGATTGTCGACCAACCCGATCCCGTTGAAGGCTGCAATGATGATGGTCGGCCGTGACTCGGGCGAGTTGCGATTGCCAATGACGCCGCTGGACGATGCGTCGATGGAAAAGTTGAAAGAAACCTTGTTCGCCTACGGCATGAATTCAGCGCTAGTGAATTAGCAAAACATCGGGAGCAACTCGTAGCGGAAGTCGTCAACGGCTTGTTGATTT
>CAXBHV010001059.1:0-3295 GCA_963974855.1 uncultured Rhodopirellula sp.
CGTGACACACCCGGCCACGCCGTCGATTCCTCAGCCGCCGTGACAACCCCTGGATAATTTTCGTGAATCGCCGTATTGAATTCACGCAGGAAGTCGATCGCTTCGAGATTTTCTCGACCACCATGCCGGTTCGGAATCCACTGGCCATCTTCGCGGCTGTAATCTAAATACAGCATCGAAGCGACCGCATCCACGCGAAGTCCATCGATATGATATTTGTCCAACCAGAACAGGGCATTGGCGACCAAGAAGTTACGCACTTCATTGCGACCAAAGTTGAAGATCATTGTGCCCCAATCGGGATGTTCGCCTTGCCGTGGATCGGCATGCTCGTACAGCGGTGAACCATCGAAACGACGCAAACCATGAGCGTCTTTGGGGAAGTGGGCAGGCACCCAATCGATCAACACACCGATGCCTTGTTGATGCATGTAGTCGACGAAGAACATGAAATCTTCGGGGCTGCCGTGGCGGCTTGTCGGGGCAAAATAGCCCACGGTTTGGTAGCCCCATGATCCCGTGAACGGATGCTCGCTAACCGGCATCAATTCCACGTGAGTGAAATTCATGCGATGACAGTACTCGGCCAACCGACGGGCAAGGTCGCGATAGTCCAACCAGCCATGTTTGCGGCCTGGCCCCTTTTGCCAACTGCCCAAATGCACTTCGTACACGTTCATCGGTTCGTGCAGCGGGTTCCAATCGTTACGACGGTCCAGCCACTTGCTGTCGGACCATTGGTACGAGTTGACGTTGGAAACGATCGATGCAGTCAACGGCGGCAACTCGGCTGCCAAACCATACGGGTCACTTTTGTCGACCCAGGAACCATCGGTGCAATGCACGCGGAACTTGTAGCGGTCGCCCACTTTGGCTCCAGGAACAAACAGTTCCCAAATCCCCAAGTTGGGATGAATGCGAGCGACATGTTTGCGGCCGTCCCAGCCATTGAAATCGCCCACTACTTGAACCGAGCGTGCATTAGGGGCCCAGACAGCAAAATTCACTCCCTGTTTTCCGTCGACCGTGCGGAGCTGAGCTCCAAGCCGCTCATACAACTCGTAGTGTTTTCCTTCACCTATCAAATAATTGTCAAAATCCGTGAGGATCGACGGGACTGCATACGGGTCGTTCATTTCGACTGTTTCGCCGGATTTGTTGGTCATCTGGATGCGATACTTCGAGTTAGCAATAGTGTGAAGACGCGTTTGATTCTCTCTTGCATCTTGGCTCTTTACCAGCGATTCGTCGACCATAGAGTCACAAATCGCCTCAAAAAAGCCTGCGGGATGGATTCTGCGCATGGCACGTCGCTCGCCATTAACGGGATCGATTACCCAAGCCGCTTGAGCGTCTGGCAGAAAACTACGCACTGCCGTGGCCGCACTTCCCCGGTAATCAATCGGATGAGGCCCCAGTAGTCCGGAGGGGTTCTCGTGGGTTCCGTTGATCAATTTTGAGATCGACGATAGCGAAACTTGTGTATGCATTTGGGATACCGAAAACAAAAAAAATCGGGATGAACGGTTAGTTGTTTATGTGAATGTGGTTGTTTTTCGTCTGTGACGAGAGCCCCATGGGACAAGGCTTGGCGAGCCAGTCGTGGTCGCCAAGCCAAACCGTATTGTGTTGGCGTCCCCCTTTGCCTGGTTTTGCAAAGAGGGGCCACGCAACTAGGAATCGAGCAAATCGGCGGAGCGAATTCGTCGACGTGCCGGTGCACTACCCGACGACGCGCCACCGCCAAGTAACCATTGGCGAAGCCGATCGTTGGGTGCCTTGATTCGCGGTGCCGGGGCCGCCGAGGCGTGTGCCGAGTCGACTCGCAATTGAACTCCGTCCGCACTCGCATTGCTCTCGGGCGAACGACGCTCGGGACTGACAAGCCGCGAAGAAACCAAACACGCTTCGACTCGATGAATCTGTAGTGCTCGATCGATTCGTCGCCACAGGTCCGCATGCTGAACATCAATACGACGTCCAAAATGCTCCCACACAAAATTGTTCTCACGCCAACGTGGTAGCGAATCGGCGAGCGAGCGAATTAAATAACGATTGTTGCTGATCAACGTTACCGTTGAGGCACCCTCGATCGCTTCGAGTCCACGAACGGCCGCCAGCAACGTGAGTCGGTTCAAGTCACCGACCTCGTTGTCTTGCGCCGAAAAGACAGGCTCGCCGCCCGCGGTTTCTAGCGAAAATTGCCAGAAGCCATCGAAGAGCGTCGACGAACGCGCTTCACAGACGAGCAAGTATTCCGAGACGATGTTGTCACTAGGTATGTCGACGTTGCCATCACTGGGCGACATCTCTTTGGCGACGCCCGTGGCTGTGCTAGGCACAACGATCGGCGACGTCGCATCAATTGATTGAAGCATCACGACTGTGTTTTCCAACAGGATGGGTCATAGGGTTAGGAGCGATCATGCCTTGATCATTCCAAACCCGACAAATTGGGAGTTTCGATCCATCAAGCGCACCCAAGCGTCGAACATGCCAACATCGCTACGAATCGATGCCAAAGAACAACGGGGTGTACATGTCGGTTCGGCAAACTCGACCTAGTCGCCAAACCTTGACTGCTAGAAAAAGTCAACCTGGTTTAAGACACGGCGCTACAAAGCGTGCGACCGTGGTAACCGGTAGAGAAAAGAGGAGAACGGGGAGCTGGGAGTGAGGGAGCTGGCAGTGAGGGAGAGCCCAACGGGCCGGGGGAAGGCCCGTTAGGTTTGAATCTCGACTTAGGTTTAGGACAGCACAGGGCAAACGTCAAACCATTCGCGTTTCTGACGGTGCATCCACTCGCCCGCTTCGGCGGGGCCCCAAAGTCCCGGTGTATATGGGAACAAATCGGGCGCCGCGGGACTTTTCCAAGCTTCGATGATTGGATCGATAATGCCCCACGCCAATTCGACTTCGTCACTGCGGGCAAACAAACTGGCGTCGCCGGTCAGCGAATCGAGCAACAAACGTTGATACGCGTCGGGCATCGATGTTCCGCCTGGAGCTTGGCGGAAACTAAAGTCCAATGTGCTCGTTCGCGTTTTCATTTCCGAATCAGGCACCTTGGTTTCAAAGTGCAATTGAATCCCTTCGGCCGGTTGCACCTGAATTACCAAACGGTTCCCCAAGGGCGAGCGAGTCTTTTCGCCGAACAAGATGTGCGGCACATTCTTGAACTGGATCACAATTTGTGTCGTGCGACATGACATCCCCTTGCCGCTGCGCAAGTAGAACGGCACGCCCTTCCAACGCCAATTGTCGCAATACAACTTCAGTGCCGCGAAAGTCTCGG
>CAXBHV010001060.1:0-3294 GCA_963974855.1 uncultured Rhodopirellula sp.
GCAGCTTCATCGATTGCCGCCAGCGCAATGAGTGCGGCTTCGCGAGTCATGCTCTCATCAGGATCGCCATAGCGGGCGACCGATTCACCATACAGACTTGCTTCGATCACATGACCGGCGGTGAAAGAGAGATAGGCCAACAAGTAACACAACTCGTTGCGTTTTTGTAGGTCGCCCTTATGCATCGCCAACGCGTACGCATGCTGGGTCAAGTCGATTGTTTCCCCCAAAGTCCTGCGGTAGTCTTCCTTTTGGGCCGGCGTGTTTTTTTTGTCGTTGCCACTGAGCGCCGTGAACGCCTCATAATTTTCAAAGGCGTCTGCATAGGCATCGTCAAGTTTATCGCGTCGGTTGGCGACCGTCATAATCGGAATCCGCGGACGCATTTTCGTTGCCACAGGTCTTGTCGATGTGCGTTTGATGGTCGGGCCACCAAAGAGTGAACGTTGATCTAACGCAGTGACCTTGGGATTCGTTCTATTTCGGCTTGTCGGTTCTACGGAGGATTGGTCGATCGAGGCATCTACCACTTCGTCCGCTGCGGGCAGCGGTATTTTGGCAAGCTGCTGCGAGAACGTTCCGGGCTTAAAGTGGATGGTCCGCCCGACATCCGATTGCAGAGTCGTTGCCGATTTCTTCCCCTTATTCGCGCTATCTGAATGCGTCGAATCGCGAAGCAAGAAGGCGGTCACGGCGACAATTAGTAGTAGGGCGACACCGCCGATGCCGGTGATTGCCAACCAGGGAGTTTTACGGTGCGACCGGTCATGATCAGTCGCTTTTTTCGTCGCGGCAGTGTCCCCAGAGGGCTTGCCCTTGGCCGGTTTGCTCTTTATCGGTGACGAAGGTGAAGACTTCGGCTCAAGATCCAGGGCTGCGATCTGATCGAGAGCAGGCATTGGTGAATCCACCGCAGCAGCGGCGGAAACCTCGGGTGGCGAATCTTGCTGCAGCGTGGCAACCAGTCGCCCTTTGGGAGAGATAAACAACGTCGACCCGCAATCACAGCGAATCACTGACGCGGCTTGCCCCTCGTCCAGCGAATGGGCTTTTAAACAGACGGGGCACGCCGCTTTGCAACTCATGATCGTTCCATGATCCTTACTTTTTCTTTAGCGGCAATGTGATGCCCCAGACCGGTCCACGAACGCTGTTTCTTGGTCGCGGATATCTTTGTGCCATGGCCGCTCCTTCTGGCATCACGCCGACGTCTTTGTAGTTGCCTCGATGAGCTTTGGCTAGCTTCTGAAACGACATAGCGTTTTTCTTGTCGACCTCCATGCCTCGTGTATGGATCACAATTCGCTCGTGTGGGTTGTTGATAAAGTAATCGTCAGCCCCATCGGTAAAGGCTCCGTCGCCAAGGATATAGATCACATCAGGATCCAGATCGATCGCAGCCTGGATCGCTTTTCTGCCTCGCGTCTGCAAACAAAGCGGAACGGTTTGTAGCCATTGCCCTAGTGCGTTTTTGTTTCGCTGAGTTGCCGGAACTAGCGTTTGCACGGTGTTGGGATGCATCATTCCGTAAGCGGTGTCACTATAGAAAATGACATAGAAGCGTTGTTTCGGTGTCAATTGATTGACCGTCAACATCAATTGAATCAGCGCGGTTTCGAAGCGGCCTCTGGTCATGCTGTTGGAATTGTCGATCACAAAGACATAGTTGATCGCACTAAATTTGCTTCCAAAAACGGTGGGTTTTCCGGCGGTCTTCGCCATCCCGGCCCCATCGTCGGCGGCCGCCTTGCTGGGTGCTGCGGGCGGCTTGATTGCTAGGCCGCTGACGTTGGCAAGAAAGTCCGGTGAATCGATCGGTTCGGCGGCCTCCGCCGCTTCGGCCGCTGGGGCGGGCTCAGGCTCCGTCGTTTCGGTTGGCTCCGTAATCTCGAGCGGCTGAACATCGACGATGACATCTTCGATGACCGCATCGTTGCTTGACGGTGACGCCATCAATACCAATTGATCTGGCTGCTCGGTCACCAAAAACATACTCGCCAATAACAACAAGAGCGCAACATGGACGGCGATACTAATACCGCTGCCACTGAGTTGCCGCAGCAACTTTGCTTTGCGAGCATGCAACCAAAATTGCAGCATCAGTGCATACTTTCGCCAGCCGGATTCTTCGGCAAGTTGTGACTCTTGCTCGAGTCGCGTTTGTTCGGCTAATTGCTCGGACTGGCTCAGTCCCTCCAGCACAGCGAGTGAATCAATCTCTGTGACCGAGGATGGTTGGGGGGAATCGGTGTCGATACCGTCGGGTACCTCCGCAAGTTCGGCGACTGCACTGGCCGGCGAACTTGTAGCCGTCAGATCGATTTGCTGATCCGACGTTGGCGAAGGTGATGACGGGGGCGGCTGCACAGGCGGCAGTGAAGCGGGCGGCAGTGAAGTGGGCTTCTTTCGTTCTCTTGCCAATAAATCGCGACAGCCATCTGCAACTAAACTCTCGGCCTTTTCCAGCGGCAACTCATAGAGCTGGTCGTCCTTTTGAATGACGGTCATCCCCCGCTCGGCTGGACGATAAAAGCCATCCACCTTCAAGCTGGAAAACTCTGACTTAGGAGCCAGAAAAAATTCCAGTCCATTGGAGACCAGGATAAATCGGTCGCTGCCGCGTTGGGGACGGGAAGCCGATCCGGTTGAGGATGATTGATCAGGAAGAGAAGACATAGATTATATTATAGCAGTGCAAGATAAGGCTGCCGTCTCGCTCCGCCAAGGAATGTCCGGTGGCATTCCAATCATGTTGAGGAAATACCGGTTGGATTCGGGGGGCTTCAGGAGACACCGTTGAAACGGGCGTCCAATTGATTCTGTACCCAAGAAATCCCGTTTCTACTGGGAAAACTTGGTGTTTGAAGAGGCTTTGGCAATTGGCGATGGGTGTCCCCTAATCTTTGTCTGTGAAAGCAAGGAATGCGAACCAAGCTGTCGATTCGCGATTTCGCCGTTCGACTATAAGATCAGTGTCTTAAAAGTCCTAGCGATACCGAGCGGGTGACGGGATAATCGTTGATTGAATCTGGCAGCCAAGAGCTGTGACCCAATCGGTGTCCATTTTTCGGTCGAAACGAAAGGAACCAAGTATGTTTGCTAAACCGCAATCCGAGCACCATTGGCTCGATCAATTAGTTGGCAGTTGGAGTCTGCAACACGAATGCAAAATCCCCGACGGCAATACCTCGACGACCACAGGGAAAATTTTGTGTCGTTCATTGGGGGGGATGTGGTTGATTGCCGAAAGCAGCGGGGAATCGGACGAGGGAGATGCGTGGTCGTCGATCATGT
>CAXBHV010001061.1:0-3288 GCA_963974855.1 uncultured Rhodopirellula sp.
GAAACACTTGGTCGCGTCGAGCCTGGATCGTGTCGTTTGCTACTAGAGAACACGGCAGGCCAAGGATCTTGCCTAGGCCATCAAATCGACCAGCTTTCAGCGATGATCGATGGTGGCGGCGACTCGGCACGCGTTGGCGTTTGCCTTGATACCTGTCACGCCTTCGCCGCAGGTTACGCGATCAACACAAAAGCGGGCTTTGCCACGCTGCGGCAAGAGATCGACGATTTGTTGCCAGCGGGATCGATCGCGGCGCTGCATCTCAATGACAGCAAGAAACCGCTGGGCAGTCGCGTCGATCGCCACGAACATATCGGACGTGGCGAAATTGGACTCGACGGATTCCGCAACGTGTTGATGGACGACACGCTGGGCGTGATTCCTGGTTACCTGGAAACCGAAAAAGGTAACGATGAAGAAACCGGCGAGGACTGGGACGTCATCAACCTGCGTGTGCTGCGGGATCTTGTTTCCGAATTGGCGTGACCCGACTCGTCGCCGGAGCTCGTGTTACCAGCTTGCGGATACATCATCCGAAGGAACGTTGAATTTGATCGTTCCGTTTGCCGGCTTGTAAGCCCAGCCCGCCGCAACGTTTGGTTCGGGCTCAACTTCCTTGGCCACGTTTGTGTCGAGATCGTAGTGCACGACACTGTTGCCACGCAGGGGGCCGTACACTGGTGACGCAAACGGTTCATGAATCAGCGTTTCGACGACCGCAGGCAACTTGTGTGCTGGCGGGTAATAGCCTGAGTGGGCGCGGTACATCTCGATCGCGTTCCGCAATATCGCAAGTTGACGATGACTGGTCACATCGTCCCTCAGTTCTCGCGTGGGGAACAAGCGTGGTGCCGCCAGTGTCGCAATCACTCCCACCAACAACGCGATGACCGTCATTTCCATTAGCGTGAATCCGCGGCGAAGCTTCGGGTCTCGGTCGGTCGATTGCATGTTGCCGTTCCTTGTATTGGTGCGCCGTCTAACGCTCGAAGCGTCGCTAGCATCGTTCGTCCGTCGCGATATTCATTCACGACGAGCGTGCAATCTCCAATTCCCTTCCTCACCGAAAGGCCAGAAGCGTTCGCATCCACTGGGAACGTTCGCAACCACTGGGGAATTGCACGACTGTTCTAAACGTCGAGCAACCAAGCGTGGCGAGATCAACAAACCGTTCTCTTTCCTGATCCGAACGAATAGACCCGCGGTCACAATCGACAAAATCGTCAAAATCACATCACTGGCGTCGACACGATGGACTTGCTTGCAGAAGAAGACATGTTGCGTTTAGGCAACCAATGAACGTTTTGTGAACCTCGCAAGCGATGCGTCAATGCAACACGGTTCAGCGGTGGTGCAACAAAAATTCGAATTTTGTTCCGAGTTGGTGAATCGACGAAAGCCGCAGATCGCTCGATCGAAATAACACTCATCTGCGTTATCGCGAGAGCGTCCGGCATCGGAAAATCATCGACCGACGCGTTTTGAAGTCGCGTTACTTTCGTTTTTCACGGAAAATCCCAACCCGACGCGTAAGCGAGGGACCACATCAAGATCGAAATTCCCTCGCTTACGCGTCGGGTAGCGATGGTGATCGCTTAATGCCCGCGGAATAACAACGCTTTTTAACTTGGCCGCTTTTATGCAGCCCAAGGCGCTGGAAAACAACAAAGCACGAGGGATTTGCACCGACGTGGCTTGAGGTTTGCATTATCGGATAGCAGCTGACCATGCTGCTTCTCCAATTCAAGTGCACGGCCGGCGCCCCACAGCCCCTTTGTCCCGGAGCCTACTCTTGAAAGTCATCCCCTCACGCCCGGCCATTCGGATCGCTAAAGACACACTCGCCGTCGCAGCTCCGGCGACTTATCGCTGGCATACAGCTCGCCGCAAAAAAACGACCGGCGTTGCGACGCCGCCGCATCTTCGCCTGCTTGGGCTCGACGACGCCGAAAACGAGTCTTCCGCCGATCAAGAGCAACCGAACCGCGAGCAAGCAGCCAAGGACTCAGCCACCGACTCAACCAACGAGGTACAGAAAGTCCCTCAATCGTCAATCGCTCCGTTCCGCTCGACGCCCGAGCTAACCACCGGATCGCTGCACTTTGACGCGACCTCCGTCGCCAACGATGCGTTAGGCCGAAACAAACCATGCGATGTTGAAACCGCTTCGCTACCGATTCGCCCAAGTCAATTCGACATTAAAAACTACACTTGGTTTGGACTATTCATCTTCATCGTGCTTGTGTTTTCAAGCATCGCATCGGCGCAGTCCTTCGACGACGCCTGCGTGGCCGGCTACTCCGAGGAACCTCGGTTTAACGCCGACTGGCTGGGCACGCTGCAACACGACACAACTACCTTTTTTTCAGAAGTAGAGTTTCCTTCGTCTCATCCGTCGCGACCTGATGTATTGCATCCTGGATCAGTGCACCGCGAGATTCACGCGGATTCGAAGCCACATTCGGTGCAGCTCTCTGCCGTGCTTGCAAACTTTGATTCCGACGTCGCAGTTGATGGCTGGGCGATACAACTGGCTGTCTTGGATCGCTTTGATCACGCGTTAGTAATGCCCGCGTTTGCTCGCTTTGAACTTCGCCCTGACGATTTCCCAATCCATCCCTCGATACGTCGCCGGCGGCCGACTGCCGGGCTCGCAGCACCGATTCGTTGGTCAATAAAAGTTGCCTTTGACGAGGACGGGATTGCCCGCGTCAAGTTGCCCGTGCGGGCATCGCAGCGCACAGCCTTGGGGTGGACATCCGGCAGCGAAGACGGGTTAGGGATGGCGAATTTGTCGACCTCAGTGCTTCACGCAAGAACGATCCGCCCAGTCTCCGGACTGGGGTCCAACGACCCTCGCTGGCTAGCGACGGGAAAACCCTACGATTGGCGAGAATCGTTTGTCTATCCTGTTTCTGGAACCTTAAATGTGCGTCTTTCGATTGCGTCGCAAGGCACGTTTGAGTCGACGATCCCCGTTAATTTGCGTTAACCCGCCGTCGTGTTCGCGGTGTCGCAAATGTGTTGGCGGGATCTCGATTGCGACGCTTAGTCTTGGTTGACACTGTCGATCGGGATCGATAACCTAGATTAAACAATCGAGCATTCGCTGTGCCCGGGCCCCCAAAGGTTCGGGCAGTTTTTATAGAGCCCCTATCGAAGCCACGACTATGAACCCTCAAGACATACTTCGTTACGTTGATTCGCTTCACCGTGAGAAGAACATCGACACGGAGCTTGTCTTTTCCGCGATCGAAGCAGCGTTACAAACTGCGGCGAAACGGCAAT
>CAXBHV010001062.1:0-3284 GCA_963974855.1 uncultured Rhodopirellula sp.
CGCTGATCACGTTCGCCGCAGTCATACCGCCCATCGTGCCGTGGTGACCATTGCCGCTGTCGTCGATCACGCCGCCCGCACCCGTGGTGGCTCCGGTGAACGAATACGAAGCGACCAGTCCCGTCTGGGGCCCCGATAATTCGTTGAACATGTCTGCGCGAACCGAGGTCTCGCTTCGCCCGCCGTTCCAAATTCGGACTTGGTCAATCTGGCCATCAAATTTGTAGGCAACGTTGTTTCCCCATCCCGAAATCAGGGCGGTGGAGGTTGCGACCGCGTTCCCATTGCTCGGCGTGCCCAAAACCTGAGAGAGCGTTTGTTCAACACCATCAATGATCAAGCGACTACCTGTAACATCGCCGTTGCGGAAAACGGCCGACACGTGGTGCCAACCTGCCGCTAATCCAGCACTACTCATTCCATAGAGATCAGCGCTGGCAGTATTGAATCCAAAATAGCCACCATTGAGCCACAGGTCGTAATTCCCAAATCCAAATGGCATCACGTTATCGACACCATCCCAATTCATCCAAAACTCGACGGTCACATCCGTTCCTGCGGCCGTGTTCACCGGTAATCCCGATAGCGTGATCGTATCGTCAACGCCTTGGAAATCGATCAGCTCATTTCCCGCGTCATCCAAATCCGAGACCGCAACAATCGTCGGGGCATCGTCAGACCCGTTAATGGTGATCGTCACGGTCGCAGTGTCAGTGCCTCCGTTGCCGTCGCTGACGGTGTAGGTAAACGTGTCAGTCCCGGTCTCGCCGGCCGCCAGATAATCAAATGCGCCGTTAGGATCGTAGTCAAAACTGCCATCGGCATTGACGGTGACAACGGCACCCGATCCGGTCACGATGGGGCTGCCGACGTTCGCAGCCGAGCCTTGCACTTGGCTGACGGTCAGAGTATCGCCGTCGACGTCAACATCGTTGCGAAGAACGCCGCTGCTGGCCCCGATGTTGATCGCTGTGTTCTGATCGGTAGAAAACCCAGTCCATGTGGGGCCGTCGGTCAGCGTGCCGTTGGCGGATTTACCGGTCAAGTCGTTGACGTTGACACCGGAACCTTCATTGAAATTCCAGTAGCCCGCTAGGCCTGGTTCGGTTCCGGTTAGCGTCGTGTCGAGGTTGTTTTGGATTTCCGTTTGAGTACGAACGGTGCTCCAGACACGAACGTCGTCAATTTCTCCGGTGAAGTAGTTCCCCGCCGGATTGTTCTCGCGTCCTCCCACTCGCAGGTCATTCTTCGTCGGATGTGCATCGCCGATGGCGCCCGAGCCACTGTAGGTCTCGACAACATGCCCGTTGACGTAGGTGTTGATCGTGCCATTGTCATAGGTGACCGAGACGTGCGCCCACTCGTTCAGCTGCAAAACGTGGCCGGTGTCATGCCAGTTCCAGCCTGGGGTGGTATTGGCGAAAGCCCACATCAGGTTTCCAGTCGAAGAGATCCCGATTTCATATTCACCTTCTTTGTTCAGTAGGATGCTCGACGCGGCGGGATACGCCGTCGGACGAGCCCACACTTCCATCGTCATTGTGTTGGTGAAGACAAGATCCGTGTCACTTCCCAAGTTGACATAATCATCGACACCATCGAATGAAATCCCGTGATGGTCGTCCACCGCAATGGGTGCATCGTTGACTGCGGTAACGACAAGCGATGCCGTGTCCGATGCGGTCGAGAATGCGGTCGGGGCGGAGAGATTTTCGGCCAAGAAGTTGTCGATGCCCCACGTGGGGCGAAGATGGCCGCCACCCGCGACTCCGTTGAAATCACCGAAATACATTCCCCATGTGCCGCTGGCGGTCAGCGTGTTGTCCGCCGAACTGAGCACTTCCACGCCGTTGCGGTAGATCTTCTTGGCGCCGTCGGTGATTTCAAGCTTGAAAGTATCCGAAGCGGAGATCGTCAGATCGATACTTGCCAAAACCGTCCGAACGCCGCCAACAAGCTTGGAAAGTTGAAGGCTGTCTTCGGAATGAGTATTGGGCAGGATCTGCAAGTAATAGAAATTGTCATTGTCCACCAGTCGCCCGAATACGCCGACGGGCTTGGTGCCATTGGAGGTGTCGATGGCCGACAGCGTGAAACTAATCGCCTGATCGGGGCCAGTGGGAGCGGGACCGAGTGTGTAAGCCTGCCCCACGTCGTTTTGATCGGACCCGCCATGAACAGTGTCTAACGATGCGTCAATGGTTGCATCGGTCGTGGCACTGCTTGTGTCATAGATTTCGGTCCACCCCGTCCCGCTGTCGGGCGTGTGGGCGGTGATGGCTATATTGGAAGCTGCGGTGAATGTGTCATTTGCCGCCGATCCGCCGCTCGTCGTATCCGCCAGCGATCCGTTGCTACCACTGGTTTGATCCCAAGCTCGGAACGTGATCGCATCGGCGATGGTGCCGTTGTAATTCGCATTGGGTTGGAAATAGAGCCGCGTATCCGCATCGGCGGCCAGCAGTCGAGCGTTGGTGTCGCTCACCGATCCCAGCGAGTTCCAAGTGCTGCCACCATCGGTGCTGTAGTGCCAGCTACCATTGGTGGTGTTGACTGCCGTGATTGCAATCCCCAGTGCGGCGCCAGCATCGGAATCGGTCACGTTGTCGACTTGGCCCGAGGGGGATGCAAAATCGACGAGCGAAGAGATCAGTGTCCCGACCGCACCCGATGGCGGACCGGAATCTTCGTTCTGTGTTGTCAGTACTGGTGTTTGACCCGCGTTCAGAACCGGTGCATTGTTAGTTGCAGTGATGTTCTGTGCGAACTCCGACGTGTTATTGGTCGTCAAATCGGTAGCGGTCGCAGAAATGAATTCCCCGCTCATCACCGTGCGAGCAAGCGTCTTTGAGAAAGATACGTTTCCGCTGCCGTTAGTGGTGACGTCGACAAAACCCAAATAACGCTCGCCTTCGCCGTGGCCGGATCCATCACCGCTGCTACTTGCGAAGAACTCGATCCGAAACGTTCGACTGGCGGTTGAATTGAGTGTCCCGGAAATAACCGGTGTTGACCCTGCAGTAGATGACGTCAGGACGGGGTAGTTCTGAATGCCGTTGGGCCCCGTATCGCCATCGCCTGTGTCGTTGGCTGTGACACCATTGTCGCCCAAGTCGATTCCCAGTCCGACATGCGATTGGATCGAGTTCCCAAGAATCGCAATGTCTGTGCTGGTGCCCTGTAATAGGATGCCGTCGCCTCCGCCAAACGCAATGATGTTCCCTTCATTCGCTGCATCGGTACCCCCGATCGTCGCGCCGGTTGCATTGAGAATTCGAATGCTG
>CAXBHV010001063.1:0-3284 GCA_963974855.1 uncultured Rhodopirellula sp.
CGTTGGAGTTGCCGGTGATGGACGAGTTATCGTCGCTGGTCCGTCTGGCTCCCTCGCGGCCCGGAAACGGCAAAGACGGCGGTTACGTGTTCGGCCGAATATCGGGCGGCTTGGTGCATGTCGAGGAACTTGCAATCTCGCAAAGTACCGTGCAAGTCATCATGTCCGGAAATGCGACGATGGACGGGAGACTGGATTTTGACGTGACCGCCAGTACGGAGTCCAGTGGCCCGGCGGATCAACTGCTCGAGATGGCAAATTCACCCATCATGATGGCCACCGCGGCCCCAATCGCGTTGGTTGCCAAAGCTAACGAGTTATTGAAAGACCGCGTCGTGCATGTGCATGTCGGTGGCACATCGGCACGCCCCACGCTGCGATTGCAACCGGGAAAACAATTGAGCCAGGACGCGGTGCGTTTCTTTTTGTCCAGCAGTCTGGGGGCGGACGTGGCTCAAGCCGTTGGCCCCCAACAACGACCCTCACGAAGATAAGGGACGACCGGCGAGCACGCCGCGACGCCACACCGCACACGTTTTTACGAACAAGGATTAATCGATGAAATTAAAACCGTTAACCTTTCACACGGCCGGGACTGCCGTTGTGATGGTGTCGCTTGTGATGACGCTGCTATGGACTCAAGCCGGTTGCCGAACCGCAGCGTCAATGGGGCTGCCGGTTTCCGCAGGATCGCACACGTTGATGTCCGACGTCTCCGAAATCCGCGAAGCAGTGGGCCACCAAGGAAACGTGGCGACCGAATTGGCCAAGTTGACGCTACCGGCTCACCGTGTCGAAGCCGGTGACGTATTGGTGATCGAACCGAACGACTTTGATTCACCCGTACGATTATCCAGTGACCAAACTGTACAACAAGACGGAACGATCGAACTGGGGACGTACGGGCGAATGCAAGTCGCAGGGATGTCGGCCGAAGAGATCCAACGACAGGTTCAAGGGCTGGTGGCACATCACGAGACACAAAAACGACAAACTCGCATCGCCCTCGCATCCCATCGCGGGGACTCCGATGAAATCGAACCTGAAACGATCGACTACGGCGCCACGGTGCGATTGGTCAACAAAGAGAGCGGGCTGTTTTACGTGATGGGCGAAGTCAACGCCCCCGGATCCTACCCGCTTGTCGGGCATGAAACGGTGCTTGATGCCATTATCGCCGCTGGCGGACTTTCGGATCGCTGCAATGATCACAAAATCATCCTGACCCGGCCGCAGCTGCCTGGCCAACCTCGGCTGATTCTGCCGGTTTGTTACCAACAAATCTTACAGCTAGGCGACGTTGCAACCAATTACCAATTGATGCCCGGCGACCGCATCTACGTCCCCAGCATGACGATTTGGGAAGACGTCAAACAAAGCGTTCGCTGGAACGGTGAAAAGAGCTGTCCGCAGTGCCGTGAATATTCGCTGAAGGAATAAACACAGCTCAGTAAGCCGACGGAACATTTCAACCGGTTTCGTTGTCGCCCCCGAACGAATGTCAATTGGGCCGCTTGTCGCCACTGGACGATAAGAGGATATTCAGCGAATCGGTTAATTCGATTCCGCATGAATCCTCAAAGTACGTTCATTGAATTCGCCCCAGCAACCGTCCACGAAATTCGGTACGTTCGGCGGCGTGTTTACGCCTTGCACGCTGACGATTCTTGGCGTGATCATGTTCCTGCGTTTTGGCCAAGTCGTAGGCCAATCGGGAATTATCAACGCGGTTCTGATCGTCTTGGCCGCGAAATTAATCACGACGCTAACCACGTTGTCACTTTCAGCGATCGCTACCAACACGCGTGTTCGCGGTGGCGGAGCCTACTATCTGATCAGCCGCAGTCTGGGCGTTGAGTTCGGCGGCGCCATCGGCGTGCTGTTCTTCTCTGCCCAAGCGATCTCGGTGGCGATGTACGTGATCGGTTTCACCGAAGCGTTTGTCTTCACGTTCCCGCAATCGTCGGGGCACTTTGTCGCGATCGCAAGCCTGGTGAATCTCGCCACGTTCTTTTGCGTTTACGTGGGCGCAGGTTGGACGATCAAGGTCCAGTATTTCATTTTGGCGATCCTGGCCGTTGCACTCGGGTCGTTCTACGCAGGGGCCATTAGCGAATTCAACCCAGTCTACCTGCGTGAGAATTTGCAATCGAGCTACCAACCCGGCGAGAATTGGTTCACGATGTTTGCACTCTTCTTCCCTGCGGTGACAGGGATCATGGCAGGTGCAAACATGTCGGGTGACCTCGCCAATCCATCGAAATCGATTCCCAAGGGAACATTGCTGGCGATCGCAGTGACTTGCGTGGTTTATCTATCGCAAGCGTTCTTGTTGGGCTGTGTGCGACCGTCCGAAGAACTGATCAACAACAACATGGTGATTCGCGACATCGCCGTTTGGCCTGCCTGGATCACCGCCGGCGTGTTCGCGGCAACATTGTCGTCGGCGCTTGGCAGCATGATGGGGGCACCGCGGATTTTACAGGCGTTTGCCCGAGACGAAATTTTCCGCTCGCTGAAATTTTTTGCTGCTGGCAGTGGATCCACCAATGAACCACGTCGCGCGACCGTATTGACGTTTGTGATCGCTCAAGTTTGTATCGTGATGGGCGACTTGAACGCGATTGCTCCCATCATCACGATGTTTTTCATGATCACGTATGGGCTATTGAACCTAGCGACGTTTTACGAAGCGGTTACGAAAAACCCGAGCTACCGGCCAACCTTTCAATACAGTCACTGGATGACCTCGCTGCTGGGGGCGGTTGGCTGTCTCGCCGTGATGTTTTTGATCAATTGGGTCTGGGCAGCGATCTCGATTGGCTTTATTGCTGGATTGCATTGGTTCATCCGATCTCGCGAGATCGAGTCGCGATGGGGCGACTTGCAGAGTGGCGTGGTATTTGAACGGGCTCGCAAGGCCCTCTTGAAGCTCGAAGAAGAATCGTATCACTCCAAAAACTGGCGTCCCGTGATCATGGCACTCAGCGGGACCGGCTGGACACGATCTCACATCCCGATCTATGGACACTGGCTGACATCAGGCCACGGAATCTTAACGCTCGCTCAAGTCGTGTCAGCTGACATCGAAGACCATGCTGAACGACGTGAACAATACGAAAAGATGCTGCGAATCTTCATCGCCAAAGAGCAGCTGCAAGCGTTTCCAGCGGTCACGTGCAATTCACTCCTCTCCGATGGAATCGAGGCATTGATCCAATGTCAGGGGATCGGCGGCCTAAGACCCAACACCGTGCTGATGGGATGGCCCCGCGACGATTCTC
>CAXBHV010001064.1:0-3283 GCA_963974855.1 uncultured Rhodopirellula sp.
GGGTACTGTGCAAAATGGACCGATTGGCCGTTTAGCAACGCGACTGAATATTTAGAGAGCGTTGGACGTGAGCAAGCATTTCGATTTTGGCAATCCTATCCGCTTCACGATTACGGAAAAGACTGGGATCCCGCGACTTTGTAAGCCAGGGCTGGTGTCCAGGCTTTAGCCGCCGTCTTTGGACCTCGAAAAAGAATCGCCTAAAGGCTATACACCAGCGCTGGTGTACCGGCTTTAGCCGGCTAGGTCAGCCCATGAAAAGAGCCGTCCAATGGCTATACACCAGCGCTGGTGTCCAGGCTTTAGCCGCCGTCTTTGGGCCTCGAAAAAGAATCGCCTAAAGGTTATACACCAGCGCTGGTGTACTGGCTTTAGCCGGCGAGGTCAGCCCATGAAAAGAGCCGTCCAATGGCTATACACCAGGGCTGGTGCCCAGGCTTTAGCCGCCGTCCTTGGACCTCGAAAAAGAATCGCCTAAAGGCTATACACCAGCGCTGGTGTACCGGCTTTAGCCGGCTAGGTCAGCCCATGAAAAGAGCCGTCCAATGGCTATACACCAGCGCTGGTGTCCAGGCTTTAGCCGCCGTCTTTGGGCCTCGAAAAAGAATCGCCTAAAGGCTATACACCAGCGCTGGTGTCCCGGCTTTAGCCGGCTAGGTCAGCCCATAAAAAGAGTCCCCCAATGGTTGTATACCAGCGACGTTAGCGCCCACCTCCCGGGCGTAGCGCTGCGACAATCCACGTGTTAAATTGCATTCTATGCTGGAACGTTGGCTTCGTCCGCACGCTCGTACTCGCCGGACTTGACTCCTTTGGCGAACCAAGGGTAAATCGCGGGGATCACGAATCCGGTTAGCAATGTGCTTGTGATCAACCCGCCGATCACCACGGTGGCAAGCGGTCGCTGCATCTCGGCACCGTCGCTGGTTGAAAACGCCATCGGGATGAACCCGAAACTGGCCACCAATGCGGTCATCAATACTGGCCGCAAGCGATTCAGTGCGGTTTGCTCGGTGACTTGATCCATTGGCAAACCTGTTGAACGGGCGTTCTCCGCCGCACTTACCCAGACCAAACCGTTCAGCACAGCGACTCCGAACAGTGCGATAAACCCGACGCCAGCTGAAATACTAAATGGCATGTCACGCAGCGCCAGTGCAAAGATCCCTCCGCTGGCCGCCATCGGCACGGCCATAAAGATCAACATCGCCAGTGACACACTATGAAATGTGGTGTGCAACAGCAAAAAGATCAACAGCAACACAATCGGAGTGATCACGAGCAAGCGACGACTGGCGGATTGCAAGTTTTCAAAGTCTCCGCCCCAACGAATCTCATAGCCCACGGGTAATTCGATTTGCTCGGCCACGGCCCGTTTTGCATCTCCCACAAAACTAGCGACGTCACGGCCGCGAACGTTGGCGGCGACAAAGGTTCGACGCCGCACGTTGTCATGCTCGACCGACGGAGGTGTATCCTCGAGCTTCAGATCGGCCAATTCGCCCAGCGGCACAATCCGTCCGCCGACCGAATCGACGGGCAATTGCCGCAGCAGTGCTTCGTCTTTTCGCCATGCTTCGGGGATCCGCACCAAGATCGGGTAACGCGCACGCCCCTCAATGATCGTCCCGACATTGCGTCCACCCAACGATTCGATCGCCCCTAGAACTTTGGAGGCGTTGATTCCGTACCGTGCCAGCGCCTCGCGGTTGGGACGAATCGACCACGTTTGCAAATTAGCTTGGTAATCGGCACGCACATCTGCGGAACCTGGAATCATCTTCAAGACGCTTTCGATCTCTTTGGACTTCTTCGCCAACACGTCCAAGTCGTTTCCGTACAGCAACACGGCGACGTCGGATTTCACCCCCGCCACCAATTCGTCGACTCGCATTTCGATCGGTTGGGTAAACCCGAACGCCACTCCGGCGACTCGGCCGTTGAGCTGTTCGTCCATCTCGGCAATCAAATCATCGCGTGTGATGCCTTCTCGCCATTGGTCATGCGGTTTCAAGATCACCCACACATCGGTTTGGTGAACTCCCATCACATCGTTTGCAATTTCCGGACGTCCGGTTTTGCAAAAGACTGTTTTGACTTCGGGAAACTCCATCAAAATCAACTCGATCTCGGTGCTCATTTCCGTTGCGCCTTCAATCGTGGCGCTGGGCAAACGCACTGCTTCGACGAGCAAGTCGCCCTCTTCGAGCCGTGGCATAAACTCGGCCCCCAGTTGTGTCGCCACCGGCACGCTGACGCCAAACACACCCACAGCGATCAGCGTGGTCAACACCGGAGCCGCGATGGCGCGATGAACCAACGGCCGATAAATCCATTTCACCCAACGCACGAAAAAGACGTCTTTGTCGGTCAGATTCCGAGGCAACGCGATCGCAGCAAGCGTTGGCATCAACGTCATCGATAGAATCAGCGAGCCAAGCAAGGCAAACAACACCGTCATCGCCATCGGCCGAAACAATTTCCCCTCGGTCCCTTCGAGCAGTAGCACCGGTACGTACACCACAGCGATAATCAGCTCACCGAACATCGTCGGTTTACGCACTTCGATACAGGCGTCGCGAATCACTTCGACACGCTTACGAGCATTGTCCACGTTATGCGAAAGTTTGTGCATACAATTTTCGATCATGATCACCGACGAATCGACGATCAGCCCAAAGTCGATTGCTCCCAAACTCATCAGGCTTGCCGAAATCGCGGTGGCGTACATCAAGTTGGCTGCGAACAACATCGACAGCGGAATCGCCAGCGCGACGATAAACCCAGCTCGAAAGCTGCCCAACATCACTAGCAGCACCAAAATGACCAGCAAGCCACCTTCGATCAAATTCTTCATCACGGTTTTCAACGTACGGCCAATCAAAGCGGATCGGTCGTAGGTGATTTCGAGCCGAACGCCGGGGGCGAGCGTCGGCATAATCTCATCGATTCGCGTCTTAACTCGCTCGACAACTTCACGTGAATTTTCGCCGATCAACATCATCACCAATCCCGTGACCGCTTCCCCGCGTCCATCACGCGTGACCGCACCTTGCCGTGTCATCGGAGCGATCTCGACCTCCGCGATATCCGACAACAAAATGGGCACGCCATCCTCATTGCGGCGAACCACGATGCTGCGAATTTCATCGACGTCTTTTAGCAACGCCTCGCCTCGAATGAATCGCTGTTCGTCGTGATAAACGACATAGCCGCCGCCGGTCGATCCATTGTTCTCTTCGACACGGCTGAACAGATCACTAAGCGTGACATTGTTACTAAC
>CAXBHV010001065.1:0-3282 GCA_963974855.1 uncultured Rhodopirellula sp.
AGAGGTCGAGCACGCCCTTAAGGCGTTGCTCGGGTGAGGGGGCGACCGCGCTATCATCCGAGCAATTCAGGTGCAAACGGCATTTGCGTTGGTGAGCGAGTTGCTCGGTCAGCCCCCTCACCCGAATGTCGCTGAAGGCTCCATTCGACCTCTCCCCCAACGAAGTTGGTGGAGAGGTGGCAGAAAACTAACGCAACCAAAAATCACAAGAACCGCAACGTTTTAGCAGTCCAGGTTTACGCCGCCGTCATGGGGCGTGTCGGTCTCCGGCCTAAAACTGCAAATTTCAGCGTTTGTGTCCTGTAGCCACGCTCGCCAGAGCGTGGATGGTTACCAGCCGATACGAATCACCACCTTCTGGCGAAGGTAGCTACCAAAAGAAGCGTCATGGCGTTAGCGGGTCAATCCCAGCTGAGACTGCCGGCGGATTGGTACTCGGTCACACGCGTTTCGAAAAAGTTTTTCTCTTTGGCCAAGTCCATCGTCTCGCTCATCCAGGGAAATGGATTGGAAGATCCGTATTGCATTGGTAACCCAATCCGCTCGAGTCGCCGGTCGGCAATGTATTGGACGTAGTCGCGGAACAGGTCGTGATTGAGTCCCAAAATCCCGGTCGGCAAACAATCGCGTGCGTAATCAAGCTCCAACCCGACCGCTTGCTTGACGCGGTCGATCATCGCGTTTTGGAACGTTTCGGTCCACAAGTGAGGATTCTCGGCCTTGATGCCGTTGATCAAATCGATCCCGAAATTGAGGTGGATCGTTTCGTCTCGCAAGATGTATTGGAACTGTTCTCCGATCCCGGTCATCAGGTTGCGGCGATGAAACGACAACATCATCACGAAACCCGTGTAAAAGAACACCCCTTCCATGATCAAGTAATAGCCGATCAAGTTTTTCAGGAACGCTTGAGCTCCCTCGTCGGTTGACGTGGAGAAGTGCGGATTGAGCACTTCGGCGGTTAACTCGGTTTCAAACGCATCTTTGCGAGCGATCGAGGGGACTTCGTGATACATGTTGAACACTTCGCCTTCGTCCAGCCCCAGGCTGTCGACGATGTACAAAAACGTATGCGAATGCACGGCTTCTTCGAAAGCTTGCCGCAACAGGTATTGGCGACATTCGGCATTGGTAACGTGTTTAAAAATCGCGAGCACAAGGTTGTTGCCAACCAGACTTTCGGCGGTCGAAAAGAAGCCCAGGTTCCGCATGATCACACGTCGTTCAGCGTCACTCAATCGGTCGCTTCGCCATGTTTCGATGTCCTTGGTCATCGGCACTTCGGTTGGCATCCAGTGGTTGGCGCATCCGTTTTGGTAGTGTTCCCAAGCCCAGTTGTATTTCAGCGGCATCAATTGATTGACGTCCACTTGGCTGCAGTTGATCAATCGTTTCTGGTTCGCAGCAAAACGATCGGCTTGAAGGTTGGTGTTTTGGGGGGCGGTCATGGCCTACATCCTCGGGTCGGTAGGAATGGGGATAGTGGATCGAGAGCGAAGCCAAGCGGCTAAGCCAAGACGGGTGTTACAAATGATCGGACCTTCGATCACTTCATCGTGTTTGTTAAAATGGGTTGCTTGGAATGGCCCGTTTCGCTGTGGTAAATCGAAGCCGCCTAGGTCCGTCAGCGTAAAATGGTCGCCATTGTTCTCGACCCGAACAAACGCACGCGCGATGCCTGGGGTGTGAACGACACGGAAACCACGCTCGAGCCAATTGACGTAAAACAGCATTGCGTCGAATTCGTTCGGGCCGGGACTATTGGCACGCCTCGCAATCGGGATCGTCGATCGAGCAAGCCGAAGCAGCGGGGGTGGGCATTCGATCGACACGGATTTGCCCCGATTGACTCTGCGATTTCATCCAACGCGGCTGGATGCCGTGCCGGTTCACATCGACGGTGGACTTTTCAACTTGGGTGGCTGCTAGCGAACGCAAGTAGTACGTCGTTTTTAACCCGCGTTGCCATGCCAGGTGGTACATCGCATCAATCGACTTCCCGCTCGGCTTAGCCAAGTACAAGTTCAGCGATTGCCCTTGGTCGATCCATTTTTGGCGTCGCGAGGCGGCTTCGATCAACCATTTCGGTTCGATCTCCATCGCGGTGGCAAACAATCGCTTGACCGATTCGGGGATACGCTGAATGTCAGTTAGCGATCCGTCGTGGTATTTTAGGGAATCAAGCATTTGTGCGTCCCACAATCCATGTTCGCTCAAAACGTCAACAAGCGGTTCATTGATCTGAGTGAACTCGCCCGATAGGTTGCTCTTGGCGTACAGCAATTTGTAAGTCGGTTCGATCGACTGAGTCACCCCGATGATGGTCGAGATCGTTGCGGTGGGCGCGATCGCCAAACAGTTGCTGTTTCGCATCCCGTGAGTGGTAATCGCGTCGCGAACCACTTGCCAATCCATCGTCATTGATCGATCGACGTCGACCGGTGTGTCGCGTTCTTGTTGCAGTAGTTCAATCGTGTCGATCGGCAACAGGCCGCGATCCCATTTCGATCCGCTATACGATTCGTAGCTGCCTCGCTCGGCTGCCAATTGGCTCGATGCCAACAGCGCGTAGTAGCTGATCGCTTCCATGCTGCGGTCGGCGAACTCGACCGCTTCGTCGCTTGCCACGGCGATCTGCAACCGATGCAGTGCGTCTTGGTATCCCATCAACCCCAGACCCACGGGGCGATGGCGAAGGTTGGCGTTACGCGCTTCGGCGGTGGGATAGAAATTGATGTCGATCACGTTGTCTAGCATCCGCATCGCGGTGGTGATCGTGGCTTTCAATAAATCGTGGTCCAATCGACCGTCGACGATATGGGCGGCCAGATTGACGCTGCCCAGATTGCAAACGGCGGTTTCGTCTTCGCTGGTGTTTAGCAAGATTTCGGTGCACAGGTTACTGCTGTGGACGACGCCCGCGTGATCCTGCGGGCTGCGGATGTTCGACGGGTCTTTGAACGTCACCCATGGATGTCCGGTTTCAAACGTGCGAGTGAGCAGTTTTCGCCACAACTCGGTTGCTGAAACTTGGCGGTGTTGTTTCATTTTTCCCGCAGCGGCAAGTCGTTCGTAGTGCTCGTAACGCTCGCGGAAACGACGACCGTAGATATCGTGCAGATCGCTCGCTTCATCGGGACTAAACAGCGTCCAAGTGCCGTTCTCACGAACTCGCTGCATGAACAGATCGGGGATCCACGCGGCGGTGTGCATGTCGTGAGTCCGCCGCCGATCATCGCCGGTGTTCTTTCTCAGGTCCAAGAACTCTTCGAAATCGAGATG
>CAXBHV010001066.1:0-3282 GCA_963974855.1 uncultured Rhodopirellula sp.
AGAAGATAAACGCGTTACGATCATCACCGCAGCGATGTGCCAAGGCAACAAGTTGGAACCGATTCGCGAACAGTTTCCCGATCGATTCTTTGACGTCGGCATCTGTGAATCGCACGCTGTGGCTTTTGCTGCGGGACAATGCAAAAACGGGATGCGACCGATTGTCGATATCTACAGCACGTTCCTGCAACGTAGTTATGACCAGATTTTCCAAGAGGTCGCGTTGCAAGATTTGCCAGTTGTGTTCCTGATGGACCGAGCCGGATTGACCGGCCCTGATGGTCCGACTCATCACGGCATTTTCGACATTGGATACCTACGCGTCTTCCCAAACATGGTCGTGATGGCGCCCGGTTATGCTGGCGAAGTCGACTTGATGTTGGCCAAAGCGATCCAACACGAACACTCGTGCGCCATTCGCTATCCCAAAGCGTCGGCGCTCGAGCTTGATCGCACGCCCGATGAAGTGGTGATTGGAAAGAGCGAGCGAATTCGCGAGGGACGTGATGGCACGATTGTGGCTTACGGTGCGATGCTGGACCAAGCGCTTGCCGCAGCCGATTTGCTCGGCGACGATCTTGACGTCGGCGTCATCAATGCTCGATTTGTCAAACCAATTGATCGCGAAATGATCCGCGAAACGATGGCGGGCGACAAATTCGTGGTTACCCTCGAAGAACATGCCAAAATGGGCGGCTTTGGTTCGGCATTCCTCGAAGCCGCATCCGAGGAACGCTTGGACACCCGGAAAATCCACATTTTGGCTCTCCGTGATGAATTCATCGAGCACGGTGATCGCGAGGAACTGTTGGCCGAGCATGGACTTGCTGCGGAACCGATCGCCCAGACTTGTCGCGAAGCTGCTAGTCTGCAGGCAATCGCTGTACAATAAGTAGCGAGTTAAGCTCGTTACAGTAGGAATAACGTCATCAGTAATAACGTCAACGGCGCGAAGGGAAATGCGTGGGCGGGTCTAGCGAGCCCGTCCGTCCAGTTCTACTCAACTTGAATTTGCCTTTCTCGACGTCCTTCGATCCGCCGCTACTTTCCTCTCATCCTTTTCGTCGGGAATATTAACTGATGCCTGCGAGCCAAGTCGTTCATTGGGGCAAGGATGGACGTCGCCCCAACATCGTCATCTTAGGAGCTCCGAATCGCGATCGCGTTCGTACGGAACTGCAGCGTCTGAGACCGGTGATCGCCGCAACGTCGAACATCATTGCCGAAGATCTGGATTTCACTTACGAATTCAATGACCAGTTAGTTGACTTGGTGATCGTGCTTGGCGGCGATGGTTCGATCCTGCAAGCCGCGCGGCAAATGGGGATGTCGCAATCGCCCGTTTTAGGCATCAATTGCGGCCGGCTTGGTTTTCTTGCTGCCTTGTCGCCAGACGACTTTTTGAACGTTTGGCCGGAAGTGATGCGTGGTGGATCCGAGGTGATCGATCACATCATGATCAACGTTTCAGTGCTCCGCGGTGGTGAAGTGGTCGCCGAGCAACTGGCGTTGAATGAAGTTGCGATTCTACGAGGCGCTCCCTATCGAATCCTTGATATCGATCTTTATGCCGACGGTCATCTGGCGACTCGCTACCGATGCGATGGTTTGATCATCGCAACTCCCGTCGGATCGACTGCACACAATCTTTCCGCTGGCGGACCGATTCTGAGACGGCATTTGCAAGCGATCGTGATCTCACCGATCAGCCCTCATACGCTGACTTATCGGCCGGTCGTCGATTCCGCGGAAACGGTACTCGAGTTGACCGTTACCGAACCATACGACTCGACCAGCGTGGTTGTGGATGGGCGTATTTTGAGTGCACTACAAGCAGGTGATCGTCTGCGCGTCGAGCGTGCCGATCAAACCTTCAAAATGCTGGAGGTACCCGGGCAAAACGATTACCGCACGCTGCGGGAAAAATTGGGATGGGGTGGATCCGTCAATTCGAAGGTTGGCGACGAGTAAGATGCTGGCGACGAGTTCGGGATGACACCTGGACCAGTGCGCTGGATAAACCAGTACGCTCGATAAAACGACGCGACTACGTTAACGCAGTGAAAATTTGGCTCACAAGTCGAGATTTTATGCGATAATAGGTCGCTCTGCGTCCAAGCTTTTTCCCACCTGCTGATCTGGATTCCGATGATCCAGGCCGTTTGCGTCCTACCTTTTAGGCGATTTCTATGAATTCACCGCATCCTTTGACTCGATACGCCAACGACGTTGCTCGCCGCACGTTCTTAACCAAATCGTTTGCTGGGATCGGCGGGCTCGCCCTGGCATCAATGGTGGGGGCGCCCGAATCTGCTGCGGACTCAAAAAGCGATCAATCGGTTCCATGGCCGCCGCTTCGAGGACTGCCGCATTTTGCTCCCAAGGCCAAACGAATCGTTCATCTTTGCATGGCGGGGGGGCCTTCGCACGTTGAATCGCTGGATCCTAAACCGGCATTGGACCGCATCGACGGCCAGCCCTTTCCGAGTTCGTTCACTCAAGGGCAACAGCTTGCTCAATTGCAAGGATCAGAACTGAAGGCTCGCAAGTCGTTTGTCAAATTCAAGAAATGGGGCGAGTCCGGTTTGGAAATGTCGGAATTGTTTCCACACACTGGCGCGATGGCGGACGATCTGTGTGTGATCCGCAGTATGACGACCGAGCAAATCAATCACGATACCGCTCACGCTTTTATGAACACCGGTTCGATCATCAAAGGTCGACCGTGTATGGGATCGTGGTTGCTTTACGGATTAGGCGCCGAGACGGAAAACTTGCCGGGCTACGTCGTGATGACTTCCTCCGGTCCCGGTGCCCAACCGGTTTCGGCTCGACAATGGAGCGCGGGGATATTGCCGAGTCGGTATCAAGGGATTGCGTTCCAAGCGAGTGGATCGCCGGTTCACTACATCGGCAACCCCGATGGCGTTTGCCAATCGACGCAGCGACAAGTGATTGACGAGGTTCAGCGTTTGAACGGGATGCTAGCCGAGCGTTACATCGATCCCGAAATCGACACGCGGATCGCTCAGTACGAGATGGCTTTCAAAATGCAAACCGCCGTGCCTGAGTTGACCGACATGTCGACCGAATCGCAACACACGCTCGATGCGTACGGGGTCGAGCGTCCTGGTGATGGTTCGTATGCATCAAACTGTTTGCTGGCACGACGTCTGCTCGAACGAGGAGTTCGGTTTGTGCAGCTGTACCACCGCGGCTGGGATCACCACAGCAACTTGGAAACCAACTTTCCGATTTCTGCAAAAGCGACCGATCGTCCTA
>CAXBHV010001067.1:0-3277 GCA_963974855.1 uncultured Rhodopirellula sp.
CCTGCTCCCCGCCCGATTGATTCTCGATCACTTCATTTAGCGGCCCAGAGTGATCCCTACCGAGCCTATGCGGCAATGACGGGGCGTGCCGATGATCAAAGTCGCTTGCACACCGATCTGTTTGTCCCGCTGGTTTCAAACCGCCAGAACCTGTTGTTCACCGATGTTCGCGGTCAATTCCTGAACGGTGGCGGTGCCGAAGGTAATTTGGGACTGGTTTATCGGCACATGGTCGGCAGCGACTATATCACGGGGATTTATGGATTCTACGACCTCAAGCGATCCGTCAATGAGAACACGTTCCACCAAGCAGTGCTGGGAGCCGAGCTGCTAAGCGACATCTGGGATTTTCGCTGGAACGGCTATCTTCCCGAGGGAGGATCCTCGCAAGCGGTCGGAGCCACCGCGGTGGTTTCCAATGGCAACTTGGTCGTGCAGAACAACCAAGAGCGAGCCTACTTTGGGACGGATGCCGAGGTGGGCCTGCTGCTGAGACGATTGCCCAAATATTTTGATAGCGAGATTCGCGGCTTCGTGGGTGCCTATCACTTCGACACCCACTCACCCACGGCGAAGTCGATCAGTGGGCCCCGGATCCGTGCGGAATTTCGATCGTTTGACTTGCCCTTTTTGGCGATGGACTCGCGAGTGACGCTTGGCATCCAGTACCAGCACGATGGAGTCCGTGATTCACAAACCTCGGCGACGCTGGGGATCCGCATGCCGTTTGGTCTCGATCGCCGCCGCCATCGCCGCATGTCGCGGATCGAGCGGCGGATGACCGATGTGGTCGTTCGCGATGTCGATGTCGTTACCCAAGCCACGCCCACACCCGGTGGACAAGAAGTCGCGGTGCACGCGATCTACGATTTCGAGATCGGGTCGGTCACCGTGCTAGATGCCAGCACACCTCATTTGCCCGACGCCGTTGCCAATGCCACCAGCGATTCTGTGATCATCGATGGCGCTCGCGGCGATATTTATTTGTCCGAACCAATCGAAGTCCAAGACGGCCAACAATTGCTTGGGGGCGGGTTGCAAGTCAAAGGTGCCGTGACCGGAATCCACGCCACGTTCGGATCCGCAGTGAATTTGCATGGCACGGACGACACCCAAGCGGTCATCTTGACGGCCGATAACAGCGTCATTTCGGGGTTCAATATCTTCGGCGGCCTGCACGGAATTTCCAGCGATCTGCCGGGCGGATTGGATGACCTGATTGACGTGTTGATATTCAGCAACAATGTGACCGGGGCCGCCGACAGCGGGTTTCGATTCGGAGCCCTCGATTCCAGCAGCGTGATCGCTCACAACCGTGCCACCGGGAACGGAGGTCACGGCTTCGACATCGAACAAAACGAAGGCTTGTTCGTTCAAAACAACGCGTTGGGCAATGCCGAAAACGGATTCGACCTGTTTGACAATGACGGTGAGGTTTCGTTTAACCGCTCGCTACGCAACGAAGGTTTTGGATTTTTCGCGGACGACAATTCAGGAAACTTTGACGAGAACGAGTCGTACGAAAACGGGCTGAGCGGTTTCGATTTTTTAGACAACAACGGATCGATCGCCGGCAACTTGTCGGCTGACAATGGAGCCCAAGGATATACGTTCGCCAGCAACAATGGCACGATCGAAAATAACCTCGCCTTCGACAATGGTGGATTTGGATTCGACTTTGCCGACAACGACGGGATCGTCCAAGGAAACTTGGCGTTTGACAACGGCGATGTTGGCTTTGACTTTGCCGACAACTACGGTTTGTTCCAACAGAACATCGCGACAGGAAACGGCGGCGCCGGTTTTGACTTCGTCATCAATTACAGCCAGTTCCTCGAGAACGAAGCGATTGAAAACTCGGGTAGCGGATTTGACTTTGTTGAAAACGATGCAGCGGGCACGTTCTCGGATAACGTCGCCATCGGCAACGAAGAACTAGGCTACGACGGAATCAACAATGGAACCGCAGTGGATAACACCGGAACGAATAATGGGGATGGCAACGATACTTTCCCGTAAGGCAATTGAGTTGCATTAACATCGCCGGATGTCTCCGATATCCGTGATTCGCCAACAGCATGAGACGACGTCCCGGGACGTTGGGCAACACAGGACCAACCGCGAAACGCGGAAGCCAAATAATAAAAACGTTCGTGATCCGAACGGCAGCAACATGGATGGGAGTCGCGAGCACCGATGCCGCAACCAAACACAATCACGAATCTGAACTCGTTGCGATTGATCGCGATCGTCTTCGTTGCGACCCTATTCGCGCCGAACTCGGCGTCGCTCTACTCGCAACAGCTGCCCGATGCGGTATTGCCCAATCCCGTAATGCAGGATCCGGTGATGCAGGATCCTGCATCGCAAATGCCTGGATTCAACGGCAGCGACGAAGATCAACATGCCGATGCATCGCGAGCGAAAGACACGGCGATTGCAGCCGACGAACGTGTCGCCCGTCTGTTTGGTGACGTTAGCCAGGTGAAGGAATTGCCGGCGGACCGCGAACGACTGGCCCGGTCCCCCGCAGCCGATGCCGTGTTTCGCGACGAGGCATTGGGGCGACGAACTGCGGACGTGGGCGATTTGCTGCGACGTTCCAAAGGGGCGCACGGTGTCTCGATCCAAAATCGCACGCCCATCGTCAGCGATACGCGGGTGCGAGGCCAACGAGTCGGGCAAGTGCTGGCGTCTGGTTCCTACTGGGCACCGGCGCGTATGGACTTGGATACGATGATGAGCAAGATCGATTCGCGACTGGTCCAAGATTCGATTTTGATCAAAGGACCTTATGCCAGTCGATATGGTCCCGGATTTCGCTTTGTCGATTTAGAATTCCTGCAGTCACCACGCTACCAGGACGGGTACGAAGGCCACGGTTCTACCAGCGGAACGTACACTTCCAACGGCGATCAATTCTATGGCCGGCAATCGTTTTGGGGTGGCAGCGACGACTACGGCTTCCATATCAGCTATGGCCATCGTACCGGCAACGATTACGAAACAGGCCAAGACGGATTCTTTATTCCCGCCAGCTACAAGTCGCGGGACCTGTTTGTGGCCTATGGCTTGGACCTGAATGATCACGAGAAAGTCGAATTCAATGCCTTGCGTCTCGATCAAACGGACCTCGAGTTCCCCGGTTTGGTCACGGACTTGAATTTTCTGATCACCGACGGCTACGAGATAACGTACACAAACGACGCCCCAGGGTTTGCCGATCGTTTCACATCGGAAGTTTGGTACAACCGGACGCGGTTCGAGGGTGACACGC
>CAXBHV010001068.1:0-3277 GCA_963974855.1 uncultured Rhodopirellula sp.
AAACATCTCCCCATCCTTATTCCCACCCGAGTTGCAGCAATTTATCTCGCAGCTCAGCACGTGCGCGGTTCAACCGTGAACCGACCGTGCCCTCGGGGATGCCTACTGCCTCCGCGATCTCCCGGTATGACATTTCTTCTTGCTCTTTGAAAACTAACACTGCTCGCAATTCGGGATCGAGGTTCGATAGTGCAACGTCCAGTAACTCGGCTCTCTCTGATTCTTCATGCGTGTCGCGAGAAGAACTCGGCGGATCAATCAGCAACGCGTCCGTCGGATGCCGCGAACGGGCACGGATAAACTGCAGTGCCTCGTTGCTCGCCAATCGATAAACCCAAGTTTCCAGCGTCGAGCGGCCATCAAATCGATCGAGTTTGCGGAACAAGTGGATGAACACTTGCTGTGTCATGTCGTCGGCGTCTTGCGGTCCGACCATGCGGACCATCTGCGCATAGACACGTTGGCTGCATCGTTCATACAGTCTTCGCATCGCGTCCTGGTCATTCGCAATACATGCGGCCACCATCCGCTGCGTAGACTCGTGGTCAGCAGCGACGATTCGATCGTCTGCTGAGCGGCTAACGTGCGAATTGTTCAAGCAAATGCCCCTCGATGTGCCAAATCACGACCAGATTGTAACCGCAAACAAATAGTGAGTTACGAACGTTGGTGAGTTGGGTCGTGCTATCGCATCCCGTCATTGTTTGTCAAAAACGCGGGGCAAGTCACCGAAAACATTCATAGTTCACTCATAAAATCGTTGCTTGTGGACCTGCGTAAGCTCTTCGGTCGTTCTGCTTTTTTGCCATCACGAATCCCAATCGTAACCTACCCCATATAGGTATCAAGGGTACGCTCTTGGTCGCATTGATCGCATTGTTCGTTCTGCTTATCGACACGACTGCTGTAGCTATCGCCCAGCAAACATTCTGAAAAAGAAATTAAAAAACGTGAAGAAACACTAATCGGCGAGCATCCAACTGGGTGAGTCGCTAGCCGAGTTACGCAGTGGTTATAGAAGAATTACCAGATGGCGATTAAAACAGTCGCAAACATGGTCGACAGTACCACGGGGCGACATTGCTTTGGAACATCCAATATGCGTTGTGACACGATCAAGGAACAATTATCTGCCTACTTCGATGGCGAGCTTTCGGTGGCGTTGTCAGAAGAAATCCGTTCGCATCTGGAAAGCTGCGAGTCTTGCCAAGCTGAAATTGCCAGTTTTGAGCAGCTTCGCGGCCTGGGTTGGAGCATCGATGCGACTGCGAGGCAAGCTCCGCCATGGTCTGCGGTGGCTGCGCGTCTGAACGAAACTCAGCAGCCCGTCGTGTTGGCCGATCGACCGGCAAGCGACAACCGCAAGTCGACACGTATCAAGGGCATCCTCGCCGTTGTCGCTACGATCGCGGCGTCCATCCTGATCCTGGTATGGACCCAGAGGCCCGACGAACTGTCGCCGAAAATGGCTCATTCAGGTCATTCGCACCACGGAGCCGAATCAGGCAGCGTGTCTGCGATCGACTTCCAAGACGTCGTGTCATTGCAGCGTGAAGACACGCTCGTTGCGATGCAATCGTTGTCGTTGAAGTATCAAGGTAGAGAAGCTTCGATCGAGCAAGTGGAAAGAGACATGGGTTACAAACCATCGGTCGAGTCGACATTGACGGGGGGGACAAAGCTGGTTTCGACACAACTGCTGAGAATGCCGGACTGCAATTGTGTCGAGGGCGAATGCACCTGCGGCCCCGGTGAGTGCAACTGTGTGGCCTGTGTTTGCGAGCGACCCGATGGTTCGACGTTTATCGTTATCGAGCAATGCCGTGGTCAAAACGTCAACTTCGGCGACTTGCCTATTCAACGGGTGCGTCGTGGGAAGCATGAGCTGCACGTAAGCCTAAGCGATCAGGGATTCGCCGTCACGTGGAAGGCCGATCGAGGCCGTATGACAGCGTTTGGCCTGCGTGATTTGAATGAATTGGATACGCTGCTGGCAGTCAACTGACTCCCGGGTTTTGAACCATCGTTCGGGTAGCATCTCGTGCAAGCTGCTCTCTTCGCACTGTATCGGGTCAAGGTCACCTCTCCAATTTGGATCGCCCTGCTTGCAGTGCCTCAAACCGACCATTCGTTTTGGAGTGAGGTGGCAAAGAGCAGTGGCTTAATCGGAATTGGTATCCTGCTGATGCAGCTCGTTCTTGCCGCTCGACTGCCGCTAACAAATCACTTCTTCGGCCTCGATAGCGTGTTTACAAGTCTGCGGCCCCGCAGCGATGACCGGCCAAGTCGTCACTCTCTAGGCATTCAAATGGCCAGCTTGACATAAGGACGGCCCACCATCGGCCCGAGTGCCGATGGTGGGAGTTTTTGTATTATCCGAGGCGTCGAAGGCACGGTCAATGTCGTTGCTCGGCGGCGGCACTGCTCACAACGCAACCGCTGACTCTAGGTTCAGGTCTTCAATCGCAACGTACACAGCGTGACGCAACAGAATACCCCTACCGGTATGCCATTTGCGTTCGTTCGATTGGGAAGCGTGAAGTATTGATCTCTTCCAAAGCTCTCCTCGCGGCGACGCCGTGAATTTCGCAACCATTTTTGAATTAGGAACGAACCATGAAGAACAAACGCATTTTTCGATCGCAGGTCAGTGTCGGCGCAGGCGTTGGAGCCATTCTATTTGGTCTACTAGCGTTTTCACTTCAAGCACCCGTAGAGGCGCAGGACGACTCGCCAGCAGACAGCCATAACGATAAGAAAATGTCGATGGAATGCCCGATGATGTCTGGCCTGGAAGGCATCAAGCTGACCGCTGACAGTCCACCTTTGCTGATGGCTGGAGCGGACGAGCTGAATTTGACTGGCGAACAACAGCAGAAGCTAAAAGCAATTGCCCAGGAAGCTCAGCGGAAGGCGACGGAAGTGTTAACCGAGGACCAGCGGTCAATGCTCGGCGAGTTGTCGGGGAAGGCGATGTCAATGATGGAGATCGCAATGATGAGATCAACGAAGATGGGTGACGGCGATTCCGACATGATGTGCCCCATGTGCAAGAAGAAGATGGACGGCATGATGAAAGGGAAAATGATGAAAAAGATGAAGGAGTCGAACCGCTCGCCGGACACGCAATAGGCGTAACGTCTCAAGCGTCACAACTGCCTTTCCGTCACTGCACGCATAACGACGGATGGCAGTTAGCCGGTTCATTTGGGAGGATAAGATCCTCCGGTTGCAGCATGTTCATTTAGATTCAAATTGGCGAGCGAAGCTGTTCTTG
>CAXBHV010001069.1:0-3274 GCA_963974855.1 uncultured Rhodopirellula sp.
CATCGACCACGTTCACCAAGCAGTGCAGGCGGTCGTACCCTTCAAAGATTCGATCGCCGATCTCGGAAAATCGACAGACTCGAGCAACTTTTCTACAATCATTGCTCTGCGTGTCGTCGAACAAAAAATTTACCTTCGGAATGAGCGAACGAAATGACCAAACCAGTGAGCAAAATACCGGCCAATTGTGAAGGCTTCATTCCGTACCTGATCGTGCGGGATGCAGAGAAAGCGATCGACTTTTACGCCAAAGCATTCGGTGGCCAGAAAGGGCTGGTGCTGAAGATGAACAACGGCGATGTCGGGCACGCCGAAGTAATCATCGGGCGAACACGAATCATGTTGGCCGAGGAGAACGTGGACTGGGGAATTCGTAGTCCACAAACAGTTGGCGGTTGCCCATTGACGCTAACGATGTACGTCGAAAACGTGGACGCCGCTGCCGAGCAAGCGATTGCCGCCGGCATGACCGTCAAGAGAGAACTCGCCGATCAATTCTATGGTGATCGCATGGTCACGCTGACCGATCCGTTCGGATACGACTGGTGTCTGGGCACCCACATCGAAGACGTCAGCGACGAAGAAGTTGCGCGGCGGATGAACGAAATGCATGGATGAGAATGACTGGGCTTTGTTACGTAAGTTGAAGAAACCGAATCTAGACACAGTTAGTTTGAAAACGTCCGCATGAAGACAAGTCGCATCGTTGATGAATACATACGTAAAAACAAAAGGTGGCAGGAAGAACTTCAGGCAATGAGAACGATCGTTCTTGATTGCCAATTGACCGAAGAGGTGAAGTGGCGAGTTCCTTGTTACACGTTTCAGGGAAAAAACGTCCTTCTCGTTAGTGGCATGAAGGAATATTGTGCGTTCAGCTTTTTCAAAGGTGCCTTGCTAAAGGATGCCGACAACATCCTCTGCCAACCGGGCGAGAACACGCGGGCGGCACGTCTGATTCGGTTCACCAGCGTTAGCGAAATTGTTGACCTAGAACCCGTTTTGAAATCCTATGTTCACGAAGCGATTGAACTGGAGAAAGCTGGCGTGAAGGTCGATTTCCAGGCGGATCGGGCACTCGAAATTCCCGGCGAACTGCAAGCCAAGTTTGAGGAAAGCCCTGCCTTCGCAACCGCTTTTGATGCGTTGACGCCAGGACGGCAACGAGGATACGTACTCCATTTTTCGAGTGCCAAGCAATCCAAAACTCGGGTGTCGAGAATTGAATCGTGCATGCAGAAAATTCTCGACGGAAAGGGGATCAACGATTGCACTTGCGGCTTGTCTAAAAAAATGCCCGGCTGCGATGGATCGCACAAGTCGATTCGCTAAGCGGAATACGAAACGCCAAGACGCAACTGGCGACATTAAGAGGGTGTCAGAAAACCGAGAGTGATCGACAATTGCCGATTCGGCTGTAGCGGAATTCGTTCGTGAATTTCGGACCCGATAGGGCCTGATCGAAAGTCTTGACGACTTCCGCTACCCCTTACCTGTGGACACCCCGGTCAAGTATCGCAAGTGGTAACAGAACGACCACACTGTCGAATCGGAACTACGATTGAAAATCGAATGTTCTCTGGTTATGGCCCAACTGCGGATGTGACGGCGCAGGCGGTTGTGGAACCGACCAGCCGGGTGCCCTTGATTACTGCGGTTAGAAATTTCATCAGCGATCTGCGGATAATCTGGTTCGGTCACGGCATTATGAAAATATTGCCACAATTGCCGTTTCATCACAGCTTCGAATCTAGCTGCGCACGTCAGTTCAATTCCGTCAACTCAGCCCTCATCAGTGCGCAAAGGCAGGTCCTAAACCATCCGCCAACCTGTCACTGACAACCTGCAAATTGGCGTGTACAGGTATGTTGCAGCTTTTCTTGATTTGTCTATACCACAACGCCGCAACGTCCGTAGGATACCTCAAGAAGTTGGTGCTTTTCGGGTTCTCAATTTGATCGCCCGCACCATTTCTCGAAGTAATCGAAGCGGAGATAAAGATGGATACGACACGCTCAATCCAAGCGACCTCGGAGCGAGGGCACAAAGCCAAGGCTAGTAGGAAACGCTTTTTGCTGGCCAGCGATTTTGATCAAACTCTCAGCTTTAACGACACAGGAGTCGTCCTGAGCGAGATGTTGGGGCTGACGGATTTCGAAGAAAAAGTCAACGGACTTGCAAAATCGCACCTAGTTCAACAGGGTGGCGAACTGACTTATCTGCTGTTGCACGACCCTGACTATCGGCAAGTCCGAGCGGAACTTCTTACCGAAGTCGGCAAATTGATTCGGCTAAAGAAGAACCTCGCCCCGCTGATTCAATTGTTGGAAAGCGGAATCGAAGGGCATCGCTTCACGTTCTTTGTCGTCTCGGCGTCGCCCGAAGAAGTTGTCCGTTCGGCGCTGGAAGGAATCGTTCCGCCGGAACGAATTTTCGGGACGCGACTCAATTACGACTCAGTGACCGGCGAGATCACTTCCGTCGCCAAGCTGACTGCCGGGTATGGAAAGGTGACGATGCTCGATCATTTGCAGCAGCAGTTTGGCATCAGTTCCGACCGCATCGTGTACGTGGGTGACGGAAGCTCGGACGTCCATGTGATGTTGCATGTCAATCGGCGAGATGGGTTCACGATCGCAGTGTCTGAGAACCAGCACATTGCACCCATCGCTCGGCGAACCGTATTGAGCGACAACGCATTCAGTGTATTGATTCCAATTTTGGAAGACGTCGTCGGCTGGACGGATCGCGTAAAAGTTCGTGAGCTTTTTGAACAACACGGACTTGATGTGCAAGGTTGGGAGAAAACTCAAGTCGATCGGCTGACGATTCTCGAACCCTTGGCGGACTCGAGTTTTTTACTCACGGCCGACATCGTTTGATGTGCAATGTCGCCATGGGTTCCGCAAAAGTCAACTAAACCGTCGGCACACGTCTTTTAGTTTAACAGCGTGGGCATTTCCCGCGATTGCGAGAACGTCGCGGCCCAAATGGGCAGGCGGCTAAACGAGTGATGATGAATCACTCATCACGATACGGATATTCGAACGAGATCAATAAAAGGACAATAGGCATGAACGATGTTCGCCTTACAAATACCGCCCATCAATCTGTTCGCGCGTTGTTCTGCGTGAATGGGTTTCTGTTCGCCACCTGGGCTACACGCATTCCGGCAGTACAAACGCAGTTTTCATTGAGCGATGGCCAGCTAGGCATGTTGCTAATGGTGATTGCGACCGGAGCTGTTATCGCTATGCCAATCTCGGGATGGTGT
>CAXBHV010001070.1:0-3272 GCA_963974855.1 uncultured Rhodopirellula sp.
CGGTTGAACGGAATCTCGTAGCCAATTTGCGTCTTGTCGTGGGCGATCCATGCGTCGGGGACGTGCGGCACGACTTCTCGCTGGAAATACTCGTCCACATCTTCGCCCAGCGGAACCTCTTCGCTGTCTCGCAGTTTGGAGTCGGGCTTGGGCTGGCCCTTGCGTTTGCCTTTCGTTTCGAGCACGGGCTGGCCGTCTTCATCAAGCAGCGGTCGCTCGACCGTGATCGTCTGGTAGCCAAAGTCCGCATTCTTGAAGATGCGGCTGATCGGGACATAGTCGTTGATCGCTCCGCGATCATTACGTTTTGACCGCGAAGCGGTCAACGACTTTCCTGTCTCGGGATTGAACCAAACCTCCTTCGCTGCGCCGAACAAACGTGTGATCTCGGCAATGTGCTCGTCGCTCAATTCCTTGCGTTTGCTGCCGAGACTCTTCCGCATCTTCTGCCACATCGCACTAGCGTCGATCAACTGCACCTTTCCCTTGCGATGCTTGGGCTTGCGGTTGGTCACGATCCAGATGTAGGTGCTGATGCCCGTGTTGTAGAACATGTCGGTCGGCAAACCGATGATCGCTTCCAGTAAATCGTTCTCCAGCACGTAACGGCGAATCTCGCTCTCTCCGCTGCCCGCGTTGCCGGTGAACAGCGGCGAGCCGTTCAGGACGATTCCGAAGCGACTGCCTCCGTCTTTGGTCGGTCGCATCTTAGATATCAGATGCATCAGGAACAGCAGCGAACCATCGCTGACACGCGGCAGTCCGGGGCCGAAGCGACCATTGAAGCCGTGGTCCTTATGTTCCTTGATGATGTCCTTCTGAATCTTTTTCCATTCGACGCCAAACGGTGGATTCGACAGCATGTAGTCAAACTGCTTGCCCGGCAGTCCATCGTCGGACAGCGTGTTGCCGTGGATGATGTTGCTGATGTCCTGGCCTTTGATCAGCATGTCGGCTTTGCAGATGGCGTAGGACTCGCCATTGAGTTCCTGACCGTACATCACCAGTCGGGCATCGGGGTTCTGACCGCTCAGATGGTCCTCTGCCACCGACAACATGCCGCCCGTACCGGCCGTCGGATCGTAGAGCGAACGGACGATGCCGGGCTTGGTCAGTGCGTCGTCGTCCTCGATGAACAACAGATTGACCATCAACCGGATCACCTCTCGCGGCGTGAAGTGTTCTCCAGCGGTCTCGTTGGAGAGTTCGGCGAACTTGCGGATCAATTCCTCGAAGACGTGCCCCATCTGCTCGTTGCTGACGACGTCGGGGTGCAGGTCGATGTTGGCAAACTTCTCGGTAACCATGTACAGCAAATTGGCTTTGCCCAGCCGGTCAACCTGGGCGTGAAAGTCGAAGCACTCGAAGATGTCGCGGACGGCGGGAGAGAACGCCTGGATGTACGAGTACATGTTCTCGGCGATGTTGTCCTGATCGCCCATCAGCTTTTTGATGTCTAGCGGCGACGTGTTGTAGAACAGGCACTTCGATTTCTTCAGCAGAAAAGGCTCTGGATTCAGCCCCGCCGCCTCGCGTTTTTCCTTCTCCTTCAGTACAGCGTCCTTGGTAGGCTCCAGCACGCAGTCTAAGCGGCGTAGCACTGTAAACGGCAAGATGACCTTGCCGTATTCCGATTGCTTGTAGTCGCCTCGTAGCAGGTCTGCGACGGACCAGATAAACGATGACAGGTTCGGTTGATTCATCCAGGGCGATCCATTGCGAGCGATTCAAGTCGCCAACGATACGAGTCAAAGTTGCGAGCCAATCCCATTCACGGCCAAGTGCCGGGGCAGCATCGTAGCATCTTCGAATACCAGATGCAGTCGGGAGCCCCCCCAAACGACATGTCGCAACCCATGTTACCCGAGAAAAGCCGGGCCATAGGCGATCCGGGGCCCGCTCCAAGTTGATATCGAGTGGCGGTCGAGATCGGCAAGGAAAGGCTTTACTGCCCATCAGAAACACCGCGCACACCATTTTGTACACACTGCCTAACCCTCGTCCCTCGACCGGTACCTTAAGAACACAGGAAGGAGGGGCGGGCAGCTTAAAGCCGTCAGTAGGTGTACAAACTAGTGAATCTTTGTCTCCCATGGGAGACAAAGCATTGCTCCAACCCCCGGTGTGCAGATAAAGGAGGGAGCGTGGATAGGCGAAACCACGGAGAGACACACGCAGAATAACCAAGTACCCGTTGGGCAGGGGACCGGGGTCGCGAGTCAAAAAAAGCTGGTGGCGGACGCATTGATTAGTCCGAAGGGGTTCGGTTGCCGAAAGCGCGGCGATGCGTTGCCTCATGGCATGCACCAACCTTCGGCACTGCAACGACCGAGACCTAGCCCTACCGTTACCGAATTTCGAAGCTAATCCCACTCACGGCTGCAGTGCCACCCACGGTCCATTCATCCTCACTAACCGTTGTGCATACGATTCCCAACGAAACCTACAACGCTCGATACAGGACGTGAAACGAACGCTTATCGAACTTCTCAGCGTGCGCGCTTCGGCATGCGAATGTCGCCGCTATTCGCATTGAACCAATCTACCCATCTGTCCCACAAGCGATGTGATTCGCGCTGATCTGCAAACGTACCTTTCTCGGTGTGAGACCGATGCCGCAATTCAATGGATGGAAGGTACTCGTCGCGGTAATGTGTGGGTAAATCTGGGTGAATTTTTGCGAGAACATCAACACCAACCTGTTTGCCCTCATTCAGCGCAATCTTGTAAAGAGAAACGTACGCCGCCGATTCCTCAGGCTTGAGCTGGAATACGCTATCGGGTGACCCAGCATTCAAGATTCGCTGTGCCTGCCGTACTGCGTCGCTTGACTGGTGGTAGTGCTCAAGATTCGCTTTGTCCTCATAGGTTAGTGATGGATTCGACTTTGCTGTGAGAGCAAAATATGGCCAGACGATGGCCTGCGTGGTAGGGACGATTTCACCAAGCAAGAGCCAGCTAACGAATCCGTGTTTGTTTGCGTAGCAAAAGTTGAAGTACGGAATCGCCACCATCACCGAGATGAAATATAGGTTGAGAACCAATCCCAGGATTGACGCGAGTGGTGAAGGGTTGCGCTGATTGTGAAGATTGAGGTTGTGGCTAGGTTCGTCCATGTGATGCGTTTCAATTCAATTCAGTAGCGGTGGGATTAACGCGGTTCCGTCAGATGAGATGGAACCGCAAAGTGAACGGGCCAACGGAACTCGCGTTCAATCCGTGGTTGTTGGAAACCGAAGGAATGAGGCTCGAAACACCAATGTTTAAATCGG
>CAXBHV010001071.1:0-3270 GCA_963974855.1 uncultured Rhodopirellula sp.
CCGCTCGCGCGTGAGCGGCCGGGTTCCACGCATTACCCGGTGCCTCACGGCCCACGGCTCACCACTGCTATTTACATTTCGATTAAACAGACAGCCCGCGGCTAGCGCCGTTGGCTCATTAATGCAGGGACGACAAAAAATGGGACAGTCGGTCAGACGCGGACGCAAGTTTGTTGATCAAACCCGTTCGAGTTTTACCGGAGCGGTGCGTTCGCCATTCCATTGGCAAACGTAAACGTTTTCATCCTCGTCAATGCAAACGTCGTGGCCGTGGTAGAACGTCCTTGCCTTGTCCTGTTTCACCGGTTGCAAAATCCCGTCCTTGTAAATGGGTTCCTCGCCACCGGGGCATGAGATCACCCGATCGTCCTTGTCCATCACCATGGTGAATCCAGACTGGTACAGCCACGGTTTCGGAATTTTGACCTCGGCGAAGTTGTGACTCCAGCAAACCCCGGCGTAGACAAGGTCGCCGTGGATCACCGGTCGGCAGATCTGCAGATTGGCCAAATTTACAGTCTTGATCCACTTGCCATCGAGTGTGAAGTATTTGAAAGCGCGCTGGGCACGACTGGTCACGATCAGTCTGGGATTGGCTGGGTCACGATTGTCCAGGGCAATGCCGTGCGCATTAGCCAAGTTCTGGTTTTTGTCTTCGTTATCATGTCCCCCGAACTTCTGTATGAATTTCCCATGTTGGTCGTACCGCAGGATGAAGTCTGAGCCGTAGCCATCGGCAACGTAGATATCACCGTTGGGCGCCACCGCCGTTTCGGTGGGTTGAAATGGCATTTCGGGCGAGTAGGCTCCGACCGTCATCGGATGACTGATGGTGAATATCATCTTTCCATCGATCGTCATCTTGGCGACGTATCCGTTTTGGCGAACCATCGTCACTCCGTCTTGAAGGCTCCGGGCCCAGCCACTCTCACTGACGTAAAGTATGTCGACTCCGCCCTCGTCGACCAGAGTCAGGCCATGACCACCGGGCCAGTAAGTGCCCCAGCTGTCCAAGACCTTTCCGGACTTGTCGAAGATGATGATATTGTTGCGCGGGTCGTCGCCGATCATCACCAATCGCCCCTTCGCGTCCTGCACCATTTCGTGACAGTTGTCGATTGGAGTCCGAAACGGATTGAGCTGGGCCCATTCCTTGTTAACGCGATAGCGAAAATCACCGTGTCCGATCAGGTTTGAATCGCTGTCATCGTCGCTGGCTGCTGCGCTGACCAAGGCCACCGATTGAGTCAACGCAGCGGTAGCAGCTGACGCAATGACACCGCTTTTAATAAAGGATCGGCGGTCGGACATGGAGGCTCCAGTTGGCAAAGGATGAATCGACGACAAGGGAAATCGTTTCAAAACGGCTCGCAGTATACCACAGCGTCATTATCTCTTAAGCCCATACCAGGCCCTTCGGAACAATGGCTGTGGAAGCGGAACTCGCGCGAGAGTCTCGGTCATCACACACATCATGCCCGACCATGGCAAGCAAGTCGTTGACACCTCGCATGTGCAGGTCGTCGGACGAGAAGGCTAGAAAATGGGAGACAAAAGTTGAATCAAGTGGGGCAGCTGAAACAAGTCGGTCAAACCTTCTTTGGGTAGTCGTTTGCACAACTTGGACCGCATCGAATCGACAACAACATGGGTGGCAAAAAGATAAGAAACAAAAAGTCCGGTCTGCATTGGACACGCTGTGTCATCGCGCAGTTTTTGATTCAAGACCAAACCAAGTCGTAACGGTAATCCAACAGCGCCGCAGTTGACCCGAAAAACAGTCCGAACGCGATTTGAATCATCACCCACTCGATCACGCGTGAGCGCAAACCTGTTCGGCTTTGCCAATAACGAGTCACCACGAGGGCGGGAGCAGCGGCCCAGAATCCCCACAGAAAGAACCACTGCGTTACCAAACTCATCTGCCGACAGGCAACAAAATAAAACACGCAAGCGATCAGAAAGACCGCGAAACTGCTTCGTGAAATCAAGTTTGCCTGTTTCCTTGTGCCATCCGACGGCGATCGAAGTGGACGGCGGATCTCGCTCCGTTGGATCGCGATCGCAAACAAGGCAAACAATGCCACCGGCCATGTGAAAATAAAATCGCCTGTCGCGATGCTTGCGGGGGTGCCAGCGACGATCCCCAATAATACGGCAACCGCCACGAATACGATTCGGCATTGATCCGCGCTGACGCGTTGGCGGAATAACACGGGCGTCACCGCGGCAATCAGCCCCGCAATGCAAAGAATCGCAACTCCGCAGACGTACCAATTCCACAGCCAACGATAAGTCGGCGGATCCATTGCATATTCGGGTTCGACGCCCAGTAACCACGAGTAGTCTCGCACTTCGCCTTGAGGGATCTCGGCAGCGGTCGTCCAATTTGCGGACGTTTGCGTCCTGGGTTCGCCGACGAACAAACACACCGCGCGGCCGTGGTTTCGCACAAACAAGCGGCCTTGATCCAATGCCGGTGCGGTCCAGCTGATCTCGCCTCCCAGAACTCGCACTCGGCCTCGCTCGATATACTGATCGGGATTCGCCTCAGCTAAAATCAAGTCACCGAGATCGTTTAGCAGAAACAACTTGCCATCGGCCTCAATCGCGCTGGCGTGGCCCAGCACTCCCGCGTTGCGGTTGGACTCGAAATCTGTTTTTCGCCGCGTTTTTGCGATTCCATTGGCCCATTGTTGTTTGCCGGTTAAAAAATCGAGACAACGGAAACATCCTCGCGTCGGCCGGTGAGCTTTCGATTGTGCCTCGGCGACGTCGAAGCCATACAAGTAGCCGTCCACCAAAACGCTCGAGGAGACATCGTTGGACATCAGTGGGCTTTGCCAAACGGTGTTGCAGTCAGCGTCGCCGGAGCCCTCACCGGATCGCCCGCTCAATTTCCAAAGCTGCGAGCCCGCTTGAAATGGCGCCGAGGTCCAAAGGTACGGCTCGTCGTAGATCGGCCAGGCGGAATGTTCGTCGTAGCCATTGGACAGATGCTCGCTCCACAATCGCTCGCCCGTTTTCAGGTCGTATCCAACCAAGTCGTTCTCGAGATAGCCGATCACTTGGGATTGCCCGTCGATCGTGATCGGCATTGCCGGGGTGTAACTGGCCGGTTCATCGCCGGATGTCCAAACGATCACCCCATCGTTTTGATCCAACGCCACCATGCTGCCGCCGACCGCTCCGATCGGCAGGATCACTTTGCCATCGATCACGGTGGGCGAGCATGCGTAGCCGAACTCGGTTCCCTTGCCGCCAAGCTCC
>CAXBHV010001072.1:0-3269 GCA_963974855.1 uncultured Rhodopirellula sp.
CCACACACGACCCGGTGCCTTACGGCCCACGGCTCACCGTTGCGTTTTGCATTTGGATTAAATCATCAAGCCGTCGAGAGTTTCGTAGGGCCTCATCGTGGGTCGAAAGTCTTGACGACTTCCGCTAAGCTAAAAATGCACATCCCGTATAAGAAAAATACTTCACAGGTTTTCGAGCGGGGCAGGGCAGGACACATTGCGAGTGAAAGAGTGAGTAAACTGGTGAGCTGCCAAATCTCTCCCCAAACTCGCCCCGCTCACCAAGGATCATCCATTCGATGCCCGCCCACTTTCTGACCTACTTTCTGACCCGCTGTTTGGTCGCCATGCTCGCCATCGCCACACTGGCGATCCCAGTCACCAACGCCCAATCGCCAACGTCAAGCGAAAATGAATTGAAGCGATTGGATGCCGATTTCCAACTCGTCGATGGTGCCGCTTGGGATGGCCGAAACCTGCTGTACGCGCCCGATGTCAAAGCCAAACGGTTGGCCAAAATCAACTTGGCAACGCTGCACGTAATTTCCGAAAACGTATTGAAAGAACCGCTTGGCATCTCCGGAACGTGCTACCAGCTTGGCAAGTTGTACTTGAGCGACAACGCCAACAGCCGGATCGCAATCCTGGGCACGGGTGGCAAAACTGAAACGCTGGCTCAGTTTGAAAAGAATCAACGTCCCAATGACTTGGTGGTCGATTCACGCGGCAACGTCTACGCCACCTTCACGGGCGAAGGTATTGTTCGCCGCATCGATGCAGCAGGCCAAGTGTTGATCTTTGCCACAAAGCTGGACACGCCCAACGGGATCACCTTGTCACCTGACGAGTCCACACTGTACGTGTCATCATACAAGTCGGGTGCACTTTACCAGATCCCAATCGACGAAACCAAAAAGTTCATGGCTGCCATGCCGTTTGCGCAGCTAAAAGAAACGGACGAGGGATTTCGAGGCGACGGGATGTGCATCGACCGCGCGGGCAATGTGTACTGCACCGGTGCAGACGCCGTCAGCGTGTTTGGTCCCGATGGAAGCCTGCGTGAAACGATCCCCACGCCCGAGCGTCCGATTAACGCAATCATCGCGGGCAGCGATGGACGAACACTTTTCATCAGCACGTTTGGTGGCATCTACTACAAAACGATCAACCAATACGGCGTGCTGCCGCAACCCGAACAGGAAGAGAACGCAGCAGCCAAAACAGATCAGGGCAGGGCAGGGGAGTTGTCAATTGATCGCAACATTGTCTATGCAAACATCGATGGCCGCAAATTGCTGATGGATGTTTTTCGTCCCGCTGTGACTACGGGGACGACACTTCCTGGGATCGTATTGGTTCACGGCGGCGGATGGCTCAAAGGAGACAAGACCAAGTTCCATCCTTTGGCAGAGCAGCTCACAAAAAAAGGTTATGTCGTCGCGTCGATCGAGTATCGGCTTGGTTACGAAGCAAAATTCCCTGCCGCGATCCGTGACTGTAACGCCGCCACCGCATTCATCCGTCAACACGCCGTGGATTGGAATATCGATCCCAACCACATCGCCGCAGTGGGTGGTTCCGCGGGCGGACATCTCGCCGGGTTAATGGCCGCGGGAAACACCAATGCCAAGTTGCATCACGATGGATTAAGCAGCGGCGAGCAATCGCGTCTTCAGGCGGTCGTCGTGATGGCGGGCCCTCTGCAAACCGCATCGGGCAGCGTTGCCGAACGTTCCCATGACGTCAAAGACAATGCCAACGCGGTGCACTGGATCGGCGCGACGATCGACGACAACGCCGAAATGTACAAGTTGGCCGATGCGTATGAAGCGATCGACAAGAACATGCCGCCCACCCTGTTTGTTACGGGAAGCCTCGACAACCCCAATCGTAACGAACCCGCTCGCGAAAAAATGAAGAGCCTCGGTCGCCCCTACGAGCTTCGCATTCACGACGGCGCGAAACATGGTCACTGGAACCAAAGCGATTGGATGGCTACGGTAGTAACCGATATTGATGCGTTCCTCAAAAAGCACCTCAACTAAACCGTCCCCCTATCGTCCCTCAACCGTCTCGCTGGCTAGGAAATAATTCGTGCGTGTTGCTCATGTCATTACTCGAATGATTATTGGTGGTGCTCAAGAGAACACGCTACTGAATTGCCTGGACCTGATGCACGATTTCGGTGACGACGTGCTGTTGATCACCGGAAAAGAAGTGGGGCCCGAGGGAGACTTGTTGAGCCAGGGTAGGGCAGGGGAGTTGCCAATTTGCAAGCTCGACAACTTGCGTCGTTCGATCCATCCGATCCGCGATATCAAGGGGCGTGCCGAGCTTCGCGACGCGATCCGAAAATTCAAACCTGACGTTGTTCATACGCATAGTGCCAAGGGCGGAATTTTGGGGCGAGCGGTCGCGTGGAGCGAACATGTTCCGGCGATTATCCACAGTGTGCATGGTGCTCCGTTTCACCAATATCAGCCCGCGCTGACGCGGACGTTGTATCGATCGTGCGAGCGATGGGCGGCCAAGCGATGTCACCACATGGTTTGCGTCGCCGACGCGATGACCGATTTGATGGTCGATGCCAACGTGGCTCCGCGTGAAAAATTCACCACGATTTACAGCGGAATGGATGTTGAGCCGTTTCTGCACGCAAGTGAACATCGCGACCGCGTTCGCCAGCGTTTTGGATTGTCCGAGGACGCGATCGTGATCGGAAAGATCGCCAGACTGTTTCATTTAAAAGGCCACGATGATCTGATCTCGGCAGCGGTCGAGGTCGTCAAACAAGTCCCGCAAGTCCGATTTCTGTTGGTGGGCGATGGCATTTTGCGAGAAAGTCTGATGCGGAGGATTGAGTCGCTGGGGCTGAGCGAGCACTTTGTATTCACAGGACTCGTTCCCCCTGATGAGGTTCCCTCGCTGATCGGAGCGATGGACGCATTGGTTCACACCTCGTATCGCGAAGGATTGGCCCGAGCGTTGCCGCAAGCCTTGATCGCCGGCCGCCCGGTCATCAGCTACGACGTCGACGGGGCTCGCGAAGTCGCGATCTCGGGTGAGACAGGATTTTTGATCCCGCCGGGCGACATCGAGCAGCTCGCCAAATCGATCCTTCAATTGAGCAGCAGTCGTGAATTACGCCAGCAAATGGGGAGGGCAGGGCAGAGGCGATTTACGGACCAGTTCCGCCATCAAACCATGACGCGGCGGATCCGAGAGCTGTACGAACAGGTGTTGCAGAAGCCACGGACCTGACAAAAACATGGATTTCAGGGGAATTTCGC
>CAXBHV010001073.1:0-3269 GCA_963974855.1 uncultured Rhodopirellula sp.
TAAGCCAAGCTTCGGTTGGCGCTTGTGGAACGACCACCAAACGCGTTTGGGTTCCCAATGTTGTTACCGAGCAAGTTGCTGTTTCCGGTACCAGCACACGTTCGCAAGACGTGAGCTACACCGTGTACGAGCAACAAAGCGAGCAAGTACCTTACGAATGCACCAAAGTTGTGTATCAACCTGAAACACGTACCGGTACCAAAAAGTCGGTCGTTTACGTTGACGAAACACGCACTCGCATGCGTAAAGAAGTCAAGTACAACGACGAAACTCGGACTCGTATGCGTAAGCAGCTTGAGTACACCACTGTGACCAAGACCGAGACGATTCCTCACGTCAGCTATCGCACTGAAAAACGTACCAAGGACGTTAACTACACCTACAACGTTCCAGAACACGTTGTTGAGCCATACACCGTGACTCGTTACGACTGCGTTGCTGAACAACAAGTCGAAGAGTACACCGTATGCGTTCCTGTGATTGTGAACAAAGAACAAAAGGTTCAAGTTTGCAAGATGGTTCCACGCTTGGTCGAAGAAGTCGTCAACCTCTGCTGTGACGACAACTCGGGATCGGCTTCAGGGGCTGCTGGCGGCAATGGCTGTGGATGCTCGGCACCCGCTGCTCCTGCTTGCACTTCATGTGATTCGGCTCCTGCCGCTCCAGCATGCACGTCATGTGGCTCGGCCGCAGCATCATGTGCTTGCGGTAGCTAGTCCGTCAAACAATTTGCAGGCGACTTGACGCGTTCACTTCGCCGTATTTTAAACGAAACCGCCCGTTCGCAATTCATTTTGCAACGGGCGGTTTTTTCATGCAAATCCAGCCATATTGGGGCTCGAGCGGCCGAGCAGCTATTCGAGAATGCATTTCGCCGAGACGTGTGAAGCTATTTCGCCTTTGCCGATTGTTCGGGTTACGCATGCGACAAGTTGATGGGGTGGAGAAAGATCTTTAAATCAAATTAGACTTCGCTTGGTTGGGTACTACCTTCAATTGTACGTGTGGGGGGAAAGGTCGCCCACATGCTTTCACCTATCACAAATTGAACGTTTCACACTCTTCCAATTTTGGAGTTCCCCTGAAGATGTCATTTCCTTTTTCGCTAAAGAACCTTGTTGCTTGTTTCGCTGTTGCTGCGATTTCATCGTCGGCTCTCGGCCTGAACTTGGTCGCTGACGACGAAACCAATGCTGCACCTGCTAAGAAAGCCGACGTTGTTGCCAAGGCGACTCCGGTTGCTAAAGCTGTTGTCTCGAGCAAATCGCGTCCACTGAGCGTCAGCGTTGATTTGATCAGCAAAACGGTCATCCAAGGCACCTTGACCGACACAACCCAGCTAGACATGCAAACCTCGTTTGGCGTTGCCAGTATTCCTTTGACGGAAGTTGCTGGAATCAAATTCGCATCGGCCGACGATGCTTCGACCACCGTTGTCATGCTCAATGGTGACTCGATCACCGGTGCTACTGACGTTAAACTTGTCACTGTCGAAACCGAATGGGGCATCGCCACCATCAACGGCAGCAGCATTGGATCGATTTTGTTCGTTCCCGGTGTCGATTGGAACCCACAAGCTGGTTTGAACGGCAAACGATGGAACTTGGCCAATGAGCCCAAGGAACCTGTCGCTGCAAAAGCTCCTGCCAAACCACAGGCTCCAGCACCAACGCAACCTCGTCAAATCGTTTATCCAAATGGTTCGACCGCTCCAAGCCAATACTATCGCGGACGATAGTCTGAGCTGATAACTGAATAACGAATTCGGGCTGGCGATTCTGTCAAAGGAAACGCCAGCCTTTTTTTTTGTTGTTTAGCGATGCTTGTTTTTTAGTGATGATCCGGGTCGAGTCCCCCCCTGCAGCCTTCTCAGCCCCTGCCTGCATACTCGCGGCATACTCGAGCCTCACGCTACCAACTGAAGAATGTGTGCGGAACAAGCGGGACATGGTACAATAGCCGCCGTTATCCCGCCTTGCTGTCCCACCTTCGGATCAAACTCGATGTGTGAAAAATATTTCACTGGCATCCGCCACGTAACTGCTTTCGCCTTTGTATTGGCCAGCGGATCGTACGCGTTTGCCGATCGACCGCTGCGATTCAATCGCGATGTCCGTCCGATTCTGTCCGATAAATGTTTCGCCTGCCACGGACCCGATGCAGAAACGGTCGAAGGCGGATTGCGGTTGGACCTGCGTGACGAGGCAACCGAAGCGAGCGGCGCGATCGTGCCTGGCGACGCTTCGGAAAGCGAGTTTATTCGCCGGATCGTTTCCAGTGATCCCGATGAAATGATGCCGCCGCCGGAATCCCACAAACATCTCGACGCGTCTGAGAAAGCGTTACTACGTCGCTGGATTGACGAAGGAGCCGTCTACGAGCCACATTGGGCGTACGTTCCCTTAGTCCGTCCAACGTTGCCCGCGACAACCGCCGACGCGGCGACGCAACCCGTGATCGATCGGTTTATCGAGCGACGGTTATCCGAGGAAGCTGTCCAACCGATGCCACAATCCGACCGTGTTACCTTGATTCGGCGGTTGTCGTTTGATTTAACCGGACTTCCGCCAACGCTTGACGAAGTCAACGCGTTCGTCAACGACGCGAGTGAGGATGCCTACGAGAAACTCGTCGACCGCTTACTCCAATCGCCACGTTACGGCGAGCGAATGGCCATCTATTGGCTGGATCTCGTTCGTTATGCCGACACCGTCGGATACCATGGGGACCAGGACGTGTCACAGTCGCCGTACCGTGACTATGTCATCAAGGCGTTTAACGCAAACATGCCTTATGACCAATTTGTTCGTGAACAATTAGCGGGCGATCTGCTTCCCAGTCCCACAATCGACCAGCTTGTCGCCTCTGGATACAACCGATTGAATCAGACGACCGAAGAGGGTGGAGCGCAGGCCAAGGAATATCTTTCGATCTACTTTGCCGACCGTGTCCGCAACGTATCGCAAGTCTTCATGGGAGCAACAGTGGGTTGTGCCCAGTGTCACGATCACAAATACGATCCCTACACCGCACGTGACTTTTACTCGCTCGGCGCATTCTTTGCTGATCTTGACGAACGAGGTGTCTACAGCGCCCGCAGTCGTCCCCCTAGCATTCGGGTGCCACGTGAATCGGATCTCGAAAAGATCGAAGCGATCAATCAACGCATCGCAAGCGTCACGTCCGAACAACAGTCCCTTCGCCAAACTCTGATTGCATCCCAGCCGCAATGGGAAGCGGAGGCGAAAGCACAAATTGAAGAAAATACC
>CAXBHV010001074.1:0-3268 GCA_963974855.1 uncultured Rhodopirellula sp.
ATCGCGACGAACGCGAACGACCTTCTCAAACTCCTCAACCGCCGCCGAGGCGGCTTCGCGGATTTTTTGCAGCGGCTCAGAAAGCTTTTCGGTCTCGGGTTTGTCGATCCAGAAATAACTGTCTAAAACATCCGACGCTTTTTTGACGAGGTCCACGTATAGCCCGTCGTAGCTGTCGTCCTTGTCGATCAATTGCAGCAGTTCGCTGCATTCGGCCATCCCGCGGACAATTTCCTTGTTGCCGATTTTGAACAGCAGCGAATCGGTTTGATTTTCCGGAACGTGGTCGACACTGGTGAACGGAGTCTGCCAGACCTGGATCGCATGGTGTTTTTGTGGTTGGTCTTGGGTCTTGAAACAGACCATCTCGCCAGCATCAAACAGAGTTTGACCGTTGCACACCAATGGGGTGTCGACCGATTGCCGAATCAGGTTATAGCGAAGCTGGACGTAAGTGCCCGATTCGTGATTGTAGAACAAGTATAGAAAGTCTTCGCCATTGGCCGCCGCGATGGTGCGTTGATAACGCATGTCGCCCAGCCCATGGTCAAACCGTTTGCATTGGCCGGTTTGCAAGTAGTAGCCGCCTGGGAAAATCAAACCTTGGTCGCCGGGCAGCATCACACAAGAATGCTCGATTTCATCGAGCCGAATTGCTTGTTGGATTTTGCCGTTAAAGACGATATAGCGAGTCTTGTCTTCCTGGTACGGACGCACTTTCATCAGCACAAGATTGCCAACGATGGCGTAATGAATCTCGGCGTCGTCAAGTTTTTGGTCATGATGATCAACCGGTTCGGCATAGATACCTTCGCCCGAATCGGTATTATTTTCGACCTTGACGGTCAAATCGCCGCCGACGGTTTCGATAAAAACGCGGTCTTCGATCGAGATGTGAGGGTGAGCACCATAGTGATGCTGGTCGCGAGTGGTGCGTTTCCAAGTAAACTCGTGTTGCTGCGGATCACGAACCTCATGCTCGCTACGGTTATCGAGATATTCGATCGAATTGGGAGTCACTCGCCATTTGAAACTCTTGATGTCGCGGTGACTCTTGCCGACTCGAAACACCATGTGCAGCATCGGCCCGACACGAAAAAAACGGGCGAATGCGGTCCCTTTATAGAACCGATACAGTTCGTGAAAGTCGTTGGTGAAACGCTTATCACCGATCAGCTCGAGTGATTCTTGATGAAATTGGTTGTCGGCGAAACGATAAACGGAGAAGACATCAGCGAGTTCGATTTCGGTTTTCAATCCGAACTGAACGTTATAGCCGAACAGAAACTTGTCACCGACCGAGATCAGGTCACGAGGCACACAGTTGTGCTCGGTTGTCACACGTTCGGTGGTAATCAAACGCGTTTCGATATTGCCAAAGACCTCAGCCCGTTCTTCGTTCAGCTTGGCAAGACGCGCACGCAGATCCGACGACGCATCGCGAAGCCGATTGCGAAGCACCTCATACGTTCCGGCAGCAAGTTGTGTGTCGGTCATAGGTGAAGATCAAGAAGTCATGGATGAGTTCGGGGTATTGTGTTCAGTTTGTGGTTCCAGCTCGACGGGCCGGATGTGGGGCAGGCCCAAAGGGCCGGCTTGGTGTAGGCCCAAAGGGCCGGTGCTATGTCAACCCAGGGCAACGCCCTGGGTTTGGTGCGAAATCAGAAATTTTGACCGCATCGCGGTCACATAGGGTAGCCTGGGGCGTAAGCCCCAGGATTGATGAATCACCGGAAAATCCCTAGCTGCATCGCGGCGGAAGAACTCTTTTTTGGATCGAGGAAGCTGATGGCCAATACTTATTCTCAACTCCGTGCCCACCTTGTGTTTAGCACCCAGGGACGTCGTCCGTTGCTTACAGGGAAAATCACAGAATCGCTCCATGCTTACATGGACGGCATACTCAAGCACGAGGATGCAGTGCCGTTGTGCATTGGGGGATATCATGATCATGTTCATTTGTTACTTGGTTTTCGCCCGACGCATCGACTTTCTGATCTCGTTCGCGTGCTAAAATCGAATTCATCTGCTTGGCTCAATGAGCAAACGGGGCTTCATGCCAAATTTGCTTGGCAGCGAGGTTATTCGATTTTCTCGGTCAGCCATTCACAGGTTGAAGTTGTAAGGAAGTATGTTTCCAACCAAATTCAGCACCATCAAAAGATGACCTTCGAAGAAGAATTGCGTTTGCTTCTCAATAAACATGGCATCGAATTTGATGAGGCGTATCTGTTGGATTGACTTCTATTTGCTCGTTCCTTTCTGTCGCCGCTAACGCGGCTGTTATGTTTTCCTGAATACTTCAAAACCTGGGGCTTACGCCGCCAGGCTACTTTGTTTCGCCGCGATGCGGCTGGACCACCCAGGGCGTTGCCCTGGACTGACATGGGCCCGTCCCGTTGGGACTACAAAGCCGTTGGGCCTACGCCTTGCCTTTCCTCGCCTTGCTGTCTGCGGGTAGGGCGGGGGTTAAAACTCGACTTGCTTTTTGGTCGGCGATGTTGGCGGTGCCGACGACGCCTAACAAACTGGTCAACTGCGAGCGAACATCATCGGTCTTCGCCAACCCCATCATCTTCGCGATCAGTGCCGCGATTGACAAATCTTTCACCGAGTCGGCATCCAGATTGAATTGCTTCATCAATTCGCCTAGCTGGTCCCGAAAATAGTCGGCGTTGCCGTCAAAGAACGTGTCCTTGATGTCGGTCGCCACGCGGCTGTTGTAGACAAAACGGTCAATCGCTTTGCCTCCCTTAACCGCATTGGTAATCTGCTCGAAGAACTCGCCATCGCCGCCGACAATGTCGATCCGTGCAGCTCGCAGGGCTTCGCCCATGACGCCCGCTTGGCTTTCGGCAATGCCGCGTTGCGCATTGATCGCTGCGATCTCGACATCCTTTTCTTTCTCTAGCTTCAACTTGAACTCTTCGTGTTCCTTGCCGACGCTGTCGAGTTGTTTCATCGCTTCGGCTTTCTCGGTGATCCCCGTTGCCTCGCTGTGATACTTCTCGCGTGACACATTCGCTTCGGCCAAACCTTGCTTCTCGATCGCTTGAGCCTTGGCTTCGATTCCCTTGGCTTCGGCGACGGCTTTCTTTTCGAGCACGATCGCTTCGGCACTGCCTTCTTTTTCCAAGCTGGTCGCCTTGGCTTCTTGGACGGTCGCTTCGGCCAGTCCCGATGCAGCCGCAGTGGCCGCGTCGGCTTCGGCCAGCATTTTCTTTGCCGCCGTGTCTTTCTCGGCAGCATCGCGACGTGCTTCGGCTTC
>CAXBHV010001075.1:0-3263 GCA_963974855.1 uncultured Rhodopirellula sp.
TCGGATTCGTACGGAGGTATGCCGTCTGGACCACAGGTGAAATCGATTGTCGCCTAAAGATCTCCGCTGCGAGTAAGTCGAACCTCGAATGAACCTAATCAAATGTCCCCAATGTTCCGTCCGCGTTGCAGTTACCGCTGACGGTAGCTGTCCGAGTTGTCGCGCACAGCTGCATGACGGCATTTTGCCAAATAAGAGCGAAGATTCCGGGAAATTACACGAAGTTCCCAGGTCCACGTTCAGCGACCAGCCACTCAATCCCTATCAGCCAACGTCGATAGCGGGGCCTCATTCGAAACCACACGGGCTGATCCTAGGCGCGGTCAAGTTCGTGCTCGCGATTCTGCCGTCGATATTCATTTGCTGGGCTGTCCTCTGGGTATTGTTTCGAGTCCAGGACCGACCTGAACCAACGAGACATCTAATTCTTCTGATCGGGATTGGAGCCGCTATTCCGTTGGCGATCTTTTTCGCGTCTCGTCGCACGTGGAAGACATTCACTGCATGGTGCGGCGGCGGTATTGTCGTTGTATATCTTCTTGTTGCGTTGGTGAGACTGTTTGCAGGGTAGGTGTTGGGGAACGGACGCCTTCATCGTCCCATCGATCGTTTGATTAGGAATCGGATCCAACAGCCGCTATAGAAGGTTCTTAAGGCATCGAGCGCAGTAAACTCGCAACCGCATCTTTGGGCAAATCGAAATCTCGAGCTAACGGCAACTCAGCTTCCCTTGGCCTGCCACTGGAAACTGTCGCGAACCAATAGAGGTTGGACCAACCGCTAGCTCGAACGAAATCCGCTTGAGCGCGGAGGTGTCGCAGACCGAAGCGGATTTTGGCCAGCCTCTTGCGCCACCCGGTGGCCGACGCCGGTGAGTCGAGTGTTAGCCACAAACGGACTGACGTATGGCCTCATCACCAGGACACTTTCACTAGATGTATGACTCTCGCATGGAGGGGAATACAGGACCATGTACGCCCCTTCACGCGAGAGACATACAAAGCGCGAAAACAGCTAAATTAGCGGCGTTTTTGCGTCATATAAGGTGATGGAGGCCGCATAGCTATCGACGCAACGGGCATTTCCGCCGCTGAGTTGACGTTCCAACGTCTTTGCGAATGCCGCCGGTGATATTCCGGTGGTCTCGCCGTCGTGAAGGCCCAAGCACAGTCACTGACGCAATTTCCAAAACGAGTTCGCCAGCAGCGGTCATCATATCTCTGAAGCCTGAGAGATCTGCAACGCCACTCGTCGATGGCCACCACGGAAGACCGCAAAGCCAATAACGGATCGAGAAACGCGACCTCTGCCGACCACACTTCGATCAACTCCTGTTGCTTGCACCGGCCTAGACGGTGAAAAGCAAGCCTAAAGCGTCAGGAAAAGAGGCGAGTGTCGCCGCAGCCCATCTTCTGGGCGAGCTTCTTGGGGGCGCATCCGCACGGCAGCGTCAACAACGGTAGTGAGATCGGAATGATCAGTGACTGAAGTACGCCGGACAAGGTGGAAATCGCTGTATTCAATATGATTGTGCCGAAATGTAGCGATTCGTAGATGTCAACGATGTGTTTCAAATCAAAACTTGCCCACGACGCCACAACACCGGTAAAGCATCCTGAGATTCTGATACACCACTGCTAAATTCAAGTCCAAAATGCGTCATATGACATGAGGGAATCCGTAGCCATTGGCGGGTGCTGTGCTCCTAAATTGAGCAACAAAACGCGTCATATGAGGTGAGGGAAATCTACCAGCATCCTCAATTTGTTTAACTCTTTGCCAACCCAAAGGAGGTGCCTATCGCTTACATGTTCATGGTGGCGATGAGTGCGGCACTGCTTGTTGCGGTGCTCGCTCTGGCGCGAGAACGTCGTTTGCGTCTCGGGCTGCAGGCCATTCTGAAACGAATCTTAGAACAATGGAGGCAACATGCCAAAACCGATAACGGTCCTGGTCGTGACCGTCGTCGCTCTCGTCATCGCGGGATGTCGAGACGACGAAAACAAACGACTGGCCGCCCAGGCCGAAAAGAATCTTGAGCGGCAGGCGGCGCAGGAACTTCGCAACGCCGATCTTCATCGCGAGGTCGCCGAAGGTACCAAGCGACTCGTGGCAGCCGATGCCGCCGCACGCGAGGACATGGTCGGACTGCATCGCGATTTCCAAGCGGAACGATCCGAACTCGATAAACAACGCGACCAACTTGAAGTCGAGCGGCGCGAAGTTGCTGCCGCGAGAAGTCGCAATCCGCTAATCGCGGAAGCCATCAAAGCCGTGGGCCTGATGATCGCGTGCGCCGCGCCACTGTTGATCGCTTGGCAGGTCCTGCGCCGCAGTGACCGAGGTGACGAGCATGCGGCAATCGTCGAACTTCTGCTTGAAGAAACCCGGTTGTCTTCCCCACAGCGAATCCCGCTTCACGACCACTCTGATCGTGACAAGGTCAAGCAACCACTGCGGATTGGTGACGGGCCGCCCGACCGAGCCGATCGCAACTAATTCACACAATACTCTTAACACGGAGAAACAATGTCACATATCGTGATCATCGAAACCCAGGTGCGAGATCCAGACGCGTTGCGGTTGGCATGTCGCCGCAACGCGTTGGAAGCACCGGTCTTTGGGACCACCAAGCTATTTAACGCGGAGGTGACCGGGTACCTGGTGTCGCTTCCGCGATGGCGTTACCCAGTCGCCTGCAATACGAATACCGGCGAAGTTCTCTTTGACAACTACGGCGGCTCATGGGGCGAGCAAGCTCATCTCGATCGCTTGATGCAAAGCTACGCAATTGAAAAATCCGTCATGGAAGCTCGCAAACAAGGCCACTCCGTGACCGAGCAATTGCTGGCCGATGGATCGATCAAACTCACCGTCCAGGTTGGAGGTGCGAGTTGAAAACGATTCATATCACGATCTCACCCAGCGGTGAAACGAAAGTCGAAACCAACGGGTTTTCGGGAGGCGAATGTCGCGAGGCAAGTCAATTTCTAGAAGCCGCGTTGGGTGAAAAACGCTCTGAGAAACTCACTGGCGAGTTTTATGCAAACCATTCACAGCCCGAAAACCAGTCCCAACAGGAGGGATAACCAACACGCGTAACCGAGCGTGCTAGCCACCCAGTATGAGGACTTCGAGTGAGGTTTTGTACTGACGGCTCGCGGACTGTAGCGCGAGCGTCCTCACTTATTCAACAACAAAAGGAATCACTATGAAACTATCTGATCGCTTGGTCGAACTGGTGCGAGCCTGTTTCACCGGCA
>CAXBHV010001076.1:0-3261 GCA_963974855.1 uncultured Rhodopirellula sp.
ATCAGTATCATTTAACTCACAGTGAAGTCCAGCCCCGAATTGATTGACCTGTTCCCAAAGGGTTGTTTGGCGTGTCGCCACAACCGGCATCCCGCGAACCATCGCTTCAATGACAACTCGCGAAACACGATAGCGGTAGGGGGCGCGATATGGAAGTAGCATCACATCCGTATTGGCCAACTGCTGGTCGTAACCGTCTTCGCCAAAGTATTCGCGAATGTAGGTCACGCGATCGTCGGCTACCAAACTTGGGTCCGGAGAGATCAAGTTGCCTGCATGGTCGTGGAAATCCCCCAGCCACTGAATCGAGAACCGAGACTTGGTTTCAGGGTATGCGTCCAAGTGCTTACGAATAGCAGCCTGTAAGAGATCACTGCCCTTCTCGTGTCTTGCTGCGCCGTAGCAACCGAAGTGCAACGATTCCTTGTTGGATGCCACGTTGCTGGCCGTTTCTCCGAATTCGACGGGATGCGGCAAGTAGGTGAAGGGCACGCCTGTAGCCTTGGTCATCGCGTCTCGCATATTGTGTGTTTCGACGCCCAGGATCACTTGTCCTGTTTTCACTCCATCGGCCAACTGGCGGATCAACCATCTAAACAGCCGTGCGGTCGGATCGCGACCAAGCATCGCCTCACCCGTTTGATCGTTATGTGTCAGTGGCGTATTCGGAAAAAACAGCAACAGCCGCGTGTCGGTATGTTTGAGGGTGGATTGATACAGTCGCCACCATCCGATCAAGTGGTGCACCAAAACGGTGGGGACAAAGACGAGGTCTGCATCGGGATTGCGATTGAACCAACGATTCATTGCTCGCATCGTGTTCCAGCCGTGCATCGGAACTCGTAGGTACCGTGTCAATCGTCCAGCATCGTCACCCATTCGATTCCAAATCGAATCAGGTAGCACACAGTGCACTTCGGGTTGATAGGCAATGAAGTTTTCGGCGGAACGATCGGCCAGGATCGTCACTTCATGACCGAGCGATTGTAGCCCTGTACAAAAAGTTTCGATGTACTCCGACCAGTGGCCTTTTCGGTTCTTTAGTGCGTCTTCGACTATTAACCATTTCATATTGCCAGCTCAGGGACTTCGTGGCTATTGGCGACTCTTTCAAGGACATCGCGGTACTCCAATGCTCGATGACGCCAATGGCACTGGTCTCGATAAAACGCATGTCCTGCGCGGGCAATCAAAGCTCTTTCGATTGCCGACTCGCACAGTCGGGCCAACGCATCAATCACTGAATGTAAATCCCGAGGCTTAGTGAATACGGCAGTTTTCCCATCTTCAAGAATTTCAGCCACTCCTGCATCTTCCGCGACAACCACAGGGCAGCCGTTGGCCATGGCTTCTAAAAATACGACCCCAAATGGCTCAGCCCAACCGACAAGCGCAAAGATGTCTGCGGACTGCATCTCAGATTGGACCTCGTGATGCTCGATTGATCCGATAAGTTCGATTTGCTGGCGAGACAAAAGTCCATCCACCAAAGTTTGTATCGCTACCCGATCAGGACCATCACCCGCGATCCTCAGTCGGGCTTGCGGGAATTGACTCGCGATTCCATCAAAAGCTTGAATCAACAGTGGTATGTCTTTGCGGCCGTACAGATTTCCGCAACAAAAAATGACTAGATCTGTTTTTGATTCATGGCGATCCAGCAGGGAATCATCACAAGCTTCAAAGCTCGCGCCGTTGTAGACCGTTTCAAAATCAGCATCCGGAATCGTTTCCTCGGCAATCGTCTGCATCGCTCGTGAGACAGTCACACCCAAGGATGCGTCGCCAGCGACCTGTTTCATCACCTTCATCCAGCCGCTGTTCTCACGACAAGCGAAAAAGTCGCCGACTTCATGGTCGACCGTGATGAAGGGAACGTTGCGCTCCTGACGGATCTTTGATGCAACATAGCCATTAACCAGGGAATGGTTTGCAAGCACCACGTCAGGCTGAAACTCGTCAACGAGCGAAATCACTTTTTTCCTTGTTGTTTGCCACCCGATTGAAAGAAAAGTTTGGGGAGCTCGTCCAATTGTCGGCCAGAGTTGTTTGATCGGATAACACAGCCAACCTGGATATTGAACATTGATCCCAGAAAGCTCTGCAGTTGCTGGGCAGTCCACGTAAGTCGATGCGCTAGGGACAAATTTGGAAGCGATGCGAGGAATCGCGGGCGTTAGGCTCACAACAGCAACATCCATCCCGGCATCACGAAGTGCGACCGCATGATCCAATGACCAAGTTCCCATCCGCATATTCGACGGACGAGGGAAGTAAGTGGCTAGAAACAAAACTCGCATCAATAGGCTACGGCGTTCAACAGAGGTAGAGAAATTTGGTTTGTCGCTAGAGAACGGAGATCAAAGCAACATGAGAAGCTTGCGTCAACAAGTTGGTCGCAGGCGTTTTCGTTGACATGCTATAGATGTGTTTGGAGCGAGAACGCATTTGAGCAAAGTGGTCCAGTATTGAGAATGGGTAAAAAATCCCGTCCCAATCTGTGTCATGAAATCCCTTGCCCCGCGTCATAATCTTGGCGAGTACTCGTCGAAGTCCGAGGGCACGAAACGATTGTTTCGCAAGTTTGGTGACGGGGTTCCCCATCCCGTAAATATTATGATCAGAAATGAGCACCATCTTTGAAGCAACGCGAAATGCTTCGTCAATCGCAGCGGCAGGATTTGGGACGTGGTGCAAGACACCAAACATGGTGACACAATCGGCACTGTTGTCCGGCATCTCAAGGCTGTCCGCGCTGCCGATTCGAATCTGCTCCGCAGAAAATCCTTTCTCTAGGCACTGTGCTCGAAGGGCATCCACCGGTTCAACGCCCGAGAGCTTAAGATTTGCGCAGTGTTCACGGAGGTAGGAGAGAGACCTTCCCGTTCCGCAACCGACATCGAGTACTGACTCAATTTCATATAATTCGGTCAAACCTCGCAGCGCGGCCGTGGCGAAATAGTGCTCGTCACACTTGTTGAATGCGCACATCTCGTCATAGCAAGTCGCATGGTTTTCGTAGTAGTCACGCTGCTTTTGAACTTCATTCATTTCGCGAGATTCATTTCATGGTTTGGATTGAAGGACGAAAATGCAAACGGTTCTTCAAGACACAATCGTTCGCGTATGGAAATTGAAGACAGCTTTTGATGCCAATGTGGAGAGCGTCGGAAATCTTCCTCTTCACCTGGAATTTATACGATCGGTTATGTCGCTTCGGACATGGTTGCCGGTCGTGATTTTGTTCTTGCCACGATGTAA
>CAXBHV010001077.1:0-3254 GCA_963974855.1 uncultured Rhodopirellula sp.
CGCACCACTGCGACCAAACGCTGAAGATCGTCTTCGTTATTGTAGGCATGAATACTGGCGCGAACCCCGCTTCCACGGCAACTCAACACCACATCCTGCTCTAACCCGCGGCTACGGATCGCAGCAGGCTCGACTCCGTCGACGGAAAAATTGACGATGCCGCTTCGATTTTCAGGGTTGGTAGCAAGCGAGGTTTGAACACCAAGATCTTGAAGCAATTCGTCGAGCCGGGTCGCCAAGCTGACCACACGATCGCCGATCGCTTGGTCACCGTGACAGTTTCGCACTGCCAAAAACATTTCCAAACTTGCCGACAAACCGCTCAGACCAACCATGTTTGCAGAACCGGCTTCGAACCGAGCCGCCTCATCTCGCAATTCAAGCTTGGGCTCATTGTAATTGTACGAGTTCTTGACGCTGCCCCAGCCGACATTGCCGACACGAATTTTCGGCAAATGTTCCGAGCGAATCATGGCAATTCCGGCCCCCTCGGGCCCCAACAACCACTTGTGTCCGTCTGCAGCGAGAAAATCGACAGGCACTTTTTCCAAATCCAAGGCAAACACCCCCAATCCCTGAATCGCGTCCAGGAATACCAAAATACCGCGTTGATGAGCCTGAGCGACCAAGTCGGCGATATCCAAGCGGAACCCGCTGGCGTAGCCGACCCAGCTGACGGCAATCATCCGCGTCGATTGATCGGCCGCTTCAAGCAGATCGCTGATTCGGACCTCTCCCTCATGGCGGGGCACAATCCGCACATCGACTCCACGTGACTTCTGGTTCAACCAAGGAAATAGGTTGCTGGGGAATTCGCCATCGGGAATCACGACGCTGTCGCCGGCCTGCCACGGCCAGCCTTCGGCAACAATGTTGATCCCGGTAGACGTGTTGGGGACTAAACAGATTTCGCGAGGCGAACAATGCAGCAATTCCGCCGCATCCCGCCTCAATTTTTCGTTCCGCGCAGCCCATGTCGGCCACATGGTATCGCCAAGCCGAGTGGCTTGATCGAGGAAATTTGACATCGTGTCATTGGCGTTTTGACTCAGTGGCCCCACCGCCGCGTGGTCAAAATAAGCATACTTTTTGACGATTGGCATCTGACTTCGCCACCACGCCCAAGGGTCTTTTCGGATAGCATCAAGCCACGCGGAGGGGACTGAATCTTGAGAATCCGACCCAGTGACTGATTTTCTTCCATTACTTCCTGTGTTTTTAGTCGCCATAGCCCCTATCCTCGGATTAACCTGCAAAGACGTTTTTTGATTTCAGAAACGTTAATTTAGCTAGCAGGCACAGGTCTGGGGAACATGGCGAAGAGCAACTATACTCTGAGTCATCCCCAAAAGCCCCCGTTCATCCCATCACGCTGCTCCATGCTCCACACACGAGGTTATTGATGCCAAAGGCGCTCTGTTTGATCAGCCTGGTGGCATCGATCCTGATTCTAGTTCTGTTTCTAGCAGATGCCGTGATGGGGCTAATAGGCATGCACGAAGTCGCTCCAATGCGATCGGCTAGCCTACTCATGGACATTACGTTCGTCATCGTCGGCGGTGTGATGATCTATCTCAGCTGGACGACGTATCGCGAACAGCGGTAAAAATGCACCCAGCGGCATGGGGTTCCGATCCAATTGAAATAGGGGTCTGCATTGATGTTTGGTGACAATCTGGAAAGTGCCAAACGACAGGCTGCAAGCCAATCCCACAAATGCTTGCGGAACCTTCACAAAATGTTCACGGCATTCCACTAAGATAGCGATGTCCAAAGACGTTCTATCCCCGCCTCTCTCCCTCCGCTCAAAGTCCAACTGCTATGCGCTCAAGCTTGCTACCCTTGCTCGTTTTGGTTGCTTCCGTTTCTCTGCCTCAACTGGCGTTCTCTCAGATGATTGTCGCGCACCGCGGCGCGTCACATGACGCTCCTGAAAATACCTTGTCCGCATTCCGGCTCGCTTGGGATCAAAACGCGGATGGTATCGAGGGAGATTTTTATCTGACAGCCGATTCCAAAATCGTTTGCATTCACGACAAAGACACCAAGCGAACGGCAGGAGCCAAACTGCAGGTCGAAGGCTCGACGCTGGCCGAACTCCGCAAACTTGATGCGGGCAAGTGGAAAGATGCGAAGTGGGCCAACGAGCCTATCCCGACCTTTGCCGAAGTCCTCAAAACGGTGCCCGAGAACCGCACCTTTGTGATTGAACTTAAAAGTGACGAGAAAATTGTTCCCTTCCTGAAAGCGGAACTCGATCAATTGGATCACTCGAAAATCAAACTTCTGGTCATCTGCTTTAATGACAAAGTGATCGCGGATTGCAAGCGTTTGCTTCCCAACGTGAAATCACACTGGTTGACGAGTTTCAAACAGAACAAGACCACTGGCGTGTGGGCTCCCACCGCAGATCAGATCGCAAAGACGGTCAAACAATCGGGTGCCAGCGGCGTGGGAATGCAAGGAAACACTCACGTGATCAACGCGGCATTCGTCGATACGATGAAGCAGGGTGGTTGTGATGAATTCCACGTCTGGACCGTCGATTCGCCGACCGACGCCAACTTCTTTTCCAAGCTGGGTGCATTTGGGATCACCACCAATCGTCCCGCGTTCATCCGCGAAGCACTCGAAACCAAAACCGCAGCGAATTAGCAGGATCGCGTCCATTTCCATAGGCAATCATAACCCGAAGCGTCAGCGAGGGACCGAGTCTAGATGAAGATTCCCTCGCTGACGCGTCGGGTTGTGGACTAACGCGTCTTTCAGCCGAATTGGTGCTGTCTCGCTGGACAGTTCATACGCGGACGGCGACGAAACTCTTCGCGAGTTTCGCTACATTCTTATTTCGCGACGTTTTTGTTTCGCTACGCTAGATTCTGTGGTTGATGGCCGCGGAGGAATTCTTCGGCCGCCATCTCGCGTTTTCCAGCGGGTTGTAAACGGACGATTTGTACCCAATTGTCTTGCGCAGCGACCTTAAAACGGCCTTCGTCATCCACGTCGACCGTGCCCGGCGAAACGCCAGCGGGCACCGCATCGAGCCGCTGAACTTGTTTGACGGCGACGCGAATCGGTTCGTCTTTCCCAACCACGGGGACGAAACAATACGCGATCGGCCAAGGCTGCATCCCGCGGACATGGCAATCAATCATCCGAGCGGGTTGATCCCAATTGATTTCCGCTTCCGCTTTGGATAGCCGAGCAGCGCGGGTGACTTTGGTTTTGTCTTGGACCGTGCCGATCTCGCTGGA
>CAXBHV010001078.1:0-3253 GCA_963974855.1 uncultured Rhodopirellula sp.
CCGAAACTCTTGACGAGTTCCGCTACAAAAAATGCTTCATAGCGTTGCCCTTCGGGGGGCGAAATTCTTCTCGCCCGGCTCCCTGCACACCCGGTTTCTTGCTCGCTCGACTCGATGCCCATTCGCCTCGACTCTGATTAGAATCGCAGGTGTTGGGGATCGTTTGCTAACGGTATACAATTCGCACTCAGCGATCGTCTCTTTCCTGCATCCTCCTAATTTTAAGCGTTCAATATGTTCAAAGGACTTGGCAATCTCGGCAACATCGCGTCGATGATGGGATCGTTCCAAAAGCTGCCCGAAAAGATGCAGCAGCTCAATGACCAAATGAAAGTCGCGACAGTGACGGGAACGGCCTCCGAAACCGACGTCACCGTCTTGATGAACGGATTGGGTCATGTCCAATCGGTGCAGATCCGTGGCGAGTATTCCAGCGAAGTGATTGAGATCTCGGTGCTCGAAGCGACCAACGAGGCGGGTGCCGCAGCCAAACAGATGTACGCCGACGGCATTTCCCAAATGGTTGCCGACATGGATATCAACATCCCAGGCTTGGATGGCATCTTGGCAAACTTGACCGGAGGCGGTTGATCACGATGAGTAATCATGCTGGCGCCGTATCGGAATTAGTGGAACAACTTGGGCGTTTACCCGGGATCGGACGCAAAAGCGCCGAACGTTTGGCGTTCCACCTGCTGCGGGTCAGCGAGCACGAGGCACTCGGACTTGCTGACGCGATCCGGCGTGTTCGGAAGGACGTTCGCTACTGCTCGGCATGCTTCAATCTGTCCGAAACCGAGCTGTGTGCGATCTGCTCGGATCCCAATCGCGATAGCACACGGATCTGTGTCGTCGAGCAGCCTCGTGACCTAATGAGTCTCGACCAATTAACGATCGATCCTCTGGTCGAACGCGTGCGAAAAGGCAACTTCGTCGAAGTGATCATGGCAACGAACCCGACGGTTGAGGGAGACGGAACCTCCCTCTATATCTCGAACCTGTTGAGCGAATATCCGGTCGAAGTCACCCGTTTAGCCCGGGGAATTACGGCTGGAAGCGTGTTGGAATATGCCAATCGCGAAATGATCGCGGATGCATTGACGGGCCGGCAAAAACTATAGTACCAACACGCTATAGAAACTTTTCTTGGCTAAAGCCGCATTTTTCTCGCCAATGGCACAGCGAGTGCTGGTAGAATTGCGGCGCACCGATTGCCAGTTCCCCAGCGTGCCAGTTCCCTGGTTCGGGGACAGGCGGTGCCAGGATTCCACCTCCTCGTATTTTCAGAGAATGCAACAATGCGGATGTCGATGGGTCTTCAGGCCCGGCAAATGCAGGTTCAGAAGTTGGCCCCTCGGATGATCCAATCCATGGAGATTCTGCAGCTGCCTACATTGGCTCTGCAGGAGCGCATTGAGCAGGAGATGAATGAGAATCCGCTGCTCGAACAACAGGATGTCGACCCATCGGAGCCGGATCAACTTGACGATGATGCTCCGTCGGCCGATACACGTAGCGAAGACGAGAAAGAACTCGTCGTCGACAACGACCACGCTAACCAAGACGACTTCGAACGTTTGGAAAAGATGGTCAATGACCTGCCCAGCACGTTTGACGATTCGTTCCGGCGCTCGTCCAACCGCATGCAGGACGATGCTGATCGCCGCCATGACTTGATGGCCAACGCTCAGTCGCGGCCTGAATCGCTGAACGATTTCTTGCTTCATCAACTCGCCGAAATGGACATTGATGATCGCATTGAAAAGCTGGCTGAACGAATCATTAGCACGCTCGATGCACGCGACGGTGGCTATCTTCGCACCCCGTTGGTTGATTTGTTGTCCGCCGGACACACCGAAGAAGATCTGCATCTTGCTGAAAAAGCTCTCGGTATCGTGCAATCGCTTGAACCCGCTGGGATCGCGGCACGTGACCTGAGCGAATGCCTGCTGAATCAACTTTCCCCTGCGATTCCTCATTACGAGGAAATGAAGACGTTGATCCGCTCGCACTTGGTCGACTTGGCCGAGAATCGCTTGCCGCAAATCGCCAAGAAGACGAACTTCACGATCGAGCAGATCCAAGAAATCCGCGAAGAGCTGCATATGCTCAACCCCAAACCGGGCGCGGCGTTCATGGAAACCTACGTTCCTAATGTCACCCCGGACATCATCTTGGAACAAGATGACGATGGAGAATACAAAGTCCGGCTCGATGATGACCGTGTCCCACAGTTGTTCATTAGCGACTATTACCGCAGCCGACTGCAGGACCCCAACAGCACGACCGAAGAACGCGAGTTCATCAAACAGAAAATCAGCAGTGCCCAGTGGCTGATCGACTCGATCGAACAGCGACGTAGTACGCTAACCAAGGTCGCCGAAGCGATCGTCGTTCATCAAAAGAGATTCCTCGACGAAGGTCCCGAGGCGATCGAACCGCTGAAGATGCAACAAATTGCCGACAAAGTGGGCGTCCACGTGACCACGGTCAGCCGAGCGGTCGATGACAAATGGATCCAAACTCCGCGCGGCATTTTGCCGTTGAAGCGATTCTTTGTCGGCGGAACGCAAACCGAAGATGGCGACGATGTTGCTTGGGATACGATTCGGTTGAAGCTGCAAGAATTGATCGACAAGGAAGACAAGAGCAATCCTTACAGCGACGAGCAACTGGTCGACGAGCTGAAAAAAGCGAGCATGACCGTCGCCCGCCGTACGGTAACGAAATACAGAAAACGGATGGGAATCCCCAGCAGCCGCCAACGTCGCGATTGGTCACTTGTTAAAAAGTAGTCAGGAATGCGAATGAGACGCTAGGGACGGCTGAATATCCATCGTGACGGTCGCCTGATGTCCCAACCTTTCCGCTCTCTGTTGATGCTTGTCCCGCTCACCGTGGGACTTTTGTTTGGCGTTGCAAATGCTGCCCCGCCCTCTGATTCCCAGGCACCTGAAACCTCCTCGCCAGCGGAAATGCAGCTTGATGCATTTTTCGAGCGACACTGCGTCGAGTGCCACAGCGGAAAGGAAGCGGAAGCCGGTATTCGGCTCGACGCTTTGACCGCGTCCTCCCGATGGCAAACCGATTTGGCGACGTGGTCCCGAGTGGTCGACGCACTCCAGCACGGCGAGATGCCGCCGCCTGACTCGCCACGTCCTGAGCCAGCGGCAACCTCCGCAGCGATCGAGCACATTGTGGGTCGCGCTGCCAGATCCACATCAGAAAAGCCGCTATCGCTTCGCCGGATGAA
>CAXBHV010001079.1:0-3241 GCA_963974855.1 uncultured Rhodopirellula sp.
GATTTGCATTTGGATTAAATCAACAAGCCGTTAACGAGTTCCGCTACGTCCGTAATTATTCCGACGGTCCTAAACTGGTCGAATCACAAGATTATTCGTACACGAATGTGATTGGGGCATCGATATCTGAGTGTAGGCTCTGGTGCACCGGACATTTTCTCGCTGCGGATTCCAGTCGATCTCGCATCGCGGGGTCGTCCACCAAACCGCTCGGTACAGTCACGATCGTTTCCAAGCGTCCGATCCGCCGCACCGGTTGTGCAATCATCTCTTTAGTCACGCTGACCTTGGTACCGGTCAATTCGATTTCGTGCCGCTGGGCAACGAGTCCGAGAATCGTCAGCACACAACTTCCAAGTGCAGTGGCTACTAAGTCGGTCGGCGAAAAACTGGTGCCTTGTCCACCGTTGTCTACCGGAGCATCCGTGGTAAGTTCGGTTCCACTGGGACCGTGTGTCGCGCGGACGCCTAATTTACCGGTATAGACCGCTTGAATATTGACTGACATGTTTGTTTGAAACTCGAATTATGGGGCGAAACAGTATTGCAGTATGGCCAGCAAATCATAACCCGAAGCGTAAGCGAGGGACCGAGTCAAGACAGATATTCCCTCGCTTACCCTTTTTGAAGTTGCTGTTTTTGTGCCGGAGGCACTTTGTGGGATAGCCTTGGACTTTAGTCCAAGGTTATCGGTTCTGAAATTGGCACCAAGTCGCGGAGCGACGTTCTGTGGCGAACGATCAAGTCACAAAACGTCCCGCTGGGACTCGATTGATATTGGCGAAAATCCCTCGGACTAAAGTCCGAGGCTATCAAAATATGTCGCTCCGCGACAGCAAATAGCGCAACTTCAAAACTTACGCTTCGGGTTCTGATTCTTCTAAGCCGGACGCTCTCGTAAGACGCCGGGTAATGCGGTATGCCCGGCCGCTCACGCGCGAGCGGCTCGCTAAACTAACAGCCCCCTTGCGCCGCACCGCTACTAAGGGTAGATGTCTATTTCGTCGATTTCAAATTACGACGATATTGACCCGGTGTCATGTTTGTTTCGCGACGGAAAACAACGTGCATGTATTCGGGGTGATCAAAACCGCAAAGCGCCGCGATGCGATCCATCGGCAAATCAGTCTCCGACAACAATTGCCGTGCTCGTTTGATTTGCACGTGGCGGATTTCTTGTTGCGGCGAGCGGCTGAGCAACTTTCGCAATTGGCGTTCGAGCGTACTGCGAGACAATCCTGAGTGAGCGATCACATCTTGGACCGTGATTCCGTTACAAGCATTTTCGCGGATATACGACAGCGCGGTTGCGATCGACGGGTCGTCGATGGCCACGATATCGGACGACTGACGCACTTCGATTCCAATCGGTGGAACCACGTGCAGCAATTTGTCAGGCTTCTCACCCTTCATCAACCGCGACAACAAACTCGCCGCTTGAAATCCGGTTTCTTCAGCGTTGGGAATCACGCTGGTCATTGACGGGTCGCACAATTCGCAAATCACGCTGTCGTTGTCGGTGCCGATCACGGCGACTTCTTCGGGAATGACAAGCTCGGCTTGGGCACACGCCTCGAGCACCTGTTGGCCACGAACATCACTGCAACAATAGATTCCCACGGGCAGAGGCAAACTTGTCAGCCAGCGAACGAGTTCCGTCCGCTCGTTTTCGGCGGTTCTGGCATCCGGTCCTTGCCAAACGGACCGGTAGACGGCGCATTCGTTATCAGGTTTCCAGACATGCCGACCAAATGACTTTTCCCTTCGGGTCGACCACTCTTCATGCTCGAATCCGCAAAACGCAAAATTCTGGAACCCCCGTTCGATCAAATGCGTGGCCGCCACGCGAGCAATTTCCTCGTCATCACTGCGGATCACAGGGAAACCATAATCTTGCCCGCGGTCGGTCAACTCGACGATCGGGATTCCGCTTTTGGCGACCGCTTTGGCAAATTCCGGCGTGGTAACGCGCGAGATAATCCCGTTTCCCTTCCAGTCGGCTAGCCATGCAGGAGGCTTGGCCGTCAGGTCACGTTGTTCGAGAAAAATCGACCAATCGTGATGAGTCTGGCGGAACCGAATGACCCCTTCTAACAAATGCCGGCCGTAAATCGTCGACGTTTCGATCATCAACGCGACGCGTTTTTTCTTCAACATGAGAAATAAGTGACGAGACAAGAAGGGGAGCGAGTAGAAAGATCATTTGGCCTGGAGATTAAAGTAACGCTTTTGCCACCAGACGGGTAGGCTAAAATGCAATCAATCACAGGGCGCACTGTAGGTGAGAATTCGGTATATAATGGGGCCAGATCATCGTTTAGGCCGCCGTTTCGGGCGTGCACCCCACCGAGAATGTCCTACCGAGAAAGTCAAAGCTGACGTCCCCTCCAATTTGCGTTCCCGCCTCACAGGTTCAACTTCATGCGAATCCTCGATCTGGTAAGCCCTCGCGAACTTTCTCGCGTTGCTGCATTGCAACTGCTGGCTCGCCAGATTGTCGAGGGTTTTTGCTCGGGTCGACACCGCTCGCCGCACAAAGGGTTCAGCGTCGAGTTCAAGGAACACCGTCAATATGTGCCCGGCGACGAACTAAAGAATATCGATTGGAAAGCGTTCGGGAAAAGCGACCGGCTGTACATCCGTGAGTACGAGGAAGAGACGAACCTGCGTTGCACGTTGTTGGTGGACCGTAGCGGATCCATGCAATATCGCGGCGAACGATCCAATGGACTTAGTAAGGACGAGTACACTCAGCGGCTTGGTGCCTCGCTTGCCTATTTGATGCTTGGCCAACAAGACGCTGCGGGCGTGATCACGTTTGATGATCGCCCCCGCAAGATCGTTCCGACTCGAGGTCGCCCGTCGCACCTGCGGCTCGTGATCGAAGCACTCAGTGGTCCGCCACCTGGACTGGAAACCGATCTCGGGGGCGCAATCAGCATGCTGGTACCGAAACTCGGACGACGCGGATTGGTCGTTATCTTGTCCGACGCGATGGGCGATCTCGAGTCGCTGAATCGATCACTTGCTCAGATCCGGTCTCGCAAACATGAAGTCATTTTCTTTCATATCTTAGACCCGGACGAAGTGGACTTTCCGTTCACAGGCCGTGTACAGTTTCGCGACCTCGAAGGAACCGCAGACGATCAAACCGTCGACGCGGTCACGATTCGCAAGGCGTACCTCGATCGACTTGCACAACACAACGCTCGGCTGCGAGATGTCTGTCGCCGCCATCGCG
>CAXBHV010001080.1:0-3241 GCA_963974855.1 uncultured Rhodopirellula sp.
CTTATTCACGCTTGATGCATGCGCCATCGAGCGGGTCGCTGAAATAGTGCCGCGACTGGCGCCCGAGCTGTCCTTTTGCATTTGCGTCGAGCCATCAATTCGACGCGAGCGTGGTCGGGAATCAAGTGCGCTGCTGTGATCGCGTGATTGAACCATGGTCCTGATTGCTGACATCACCACGACCAACACGAGCGCAATCATGCCAAGTTGTCCCGCTAATACGGCAGCGTCCGGTGCAACCACCAACATTCCCGCAAACATCACCGCGGCGACCACAGCAAACAGCGGGTGCCGCGTCTGAGGCACAAAGGACAACAGGACTGCAATGAACAACACGATCGATCCAGTCGCTGCCCATAGAACGGTGCGAGAAACGACTACGGCTCGAAAGGACCGGACATCCGATCCGACGTAGAGGTAACGGTTTCCACGCGGGACTTCGATGAGGTCCGTTCCGCCAACCCAAGCAGCCATCGAACGCGGCGTCTGTGTCGATTCGCGGTACAAACGCCACCGATCAAACCGCCACGCCATCGAACGTCCGAGCGTCGGCGATGCCCAGATCACGTGCGAGTCTTGCGGGGTCACGATCTCCCAATAGACACGCCCAACGCCAATCGGAAGATCCAACGCGGGACCAATGCTTTCTGCCATCGTCGATGCATCCAACGGCAACCAGACTCTCAAATCCACTAAGTGAGAATTCCCATCGGCTGGCAATTGGATCACTAGTGCATTGGCTTCGCGACGCACATTGGCAACGTTTCCGTCCACCAATGCCTCCGCAGAAACCATGTAATCGCCCGGTGGGAGCCCCAATCGAAGCTCGGGACTGCCTTCGACATCCGCAAGCAATTGTTCCATCCGCGTGGCATAACCGGCCGTCGTTCGCAGTACGGCTCGAGAGATAAAAACGTCCTCGGTATCCGTCTGACGCGACCGAACTCGCAAACGAAGCGGCTCGCGTGGCAACGCATCCAATATCATGGTCGACTTGTCGCCGCCACGAGCGGTTGAAGGTCGAGTGCGGTTATTTTCGGAATTCGAAGCTTCGTCCCTGCGGTCACTTTCGTTAGTCGTTGAGTCGGCGGCGACGATTTCGGTTGCAGCGTCGCCTTGCATCATCACCCGCATTGAGCCACGAAACGTCGTGTCGACGCCAAACGGACGAGGAATGGCAACCGTTTCAATCTGGTCATTGTTTGTGGATTGGCGAAGGGGTCGCAGCAGTTCCCAGCGTATCGCCATCGAACCGCTGGCCAGTTGATCGGAAATCAATTCGTACCGATCATCACCACGCGACTCCAACACAGCGGGTTGATTGTTAACCTTGACCGTCCACCCCATTGGTAACACCAACGATGCTACATTCGCCGTGGTCGGGGCCCCGGTGTCGTCTGATTTGCTCGGGTCGTTGCCTGCATCCTCGGTCATAGCGAGGGAGGCCCCCCCGGATTCAGTCGATGTTGTCGACTTGCGAGACTCGGGCGATGCGATTTGTATTGGCAGCCGACCTTCTAAGTCTAACGAAGAATTGACGATCCAATCGAGCGTCGTGTGTAAGCTCTGTCCTTCGATTTCGATGGTTGCATCACCCGCCAGCGATATCGTTGGCGATTGTTGGACCACATGTCCTGCCAATTTGCCCGGCGCATCCGGTGGAATGATGCGATAGTTGGAACGCGGCGTTTCAACGGTCGTTGTATTTTCGGCACTAATGACACGATCGATGTTTTGCGAGTCTTGCAGATCGACCACAAACGACATTCGCCCCTGGTTGGCTACCGAAACGGTCGAGGATTGCACCAGCATCGAATCTTCGATATCGGTGATCCGAGGCAACGTGAACGCCACGCCCTCTTTCGCTTCGGCGTTGCCATCGGGTTGCAAACCGCTCGGCAAGTCATGTTCGGCAACAATCCGAATGGGTGAGGGATCGCCATTGGCAACCGATTCCAAGTAAATCTCGTGGAAATTGCCATTCAATCCCGTTTCGATCTGTTCCGACGTCTCTTCGTTTTCAATCGAACGCAAACGCCACGATCCCATGTCGACTTTTAGCATCGTTCCCTCTGCGGCGCGGCCACTCGAAAGGATTCGATACTTCACGCGTGCGATCGAGTCGTGCAGTGAAATCTCGGACTCGGTCGATAGCCGCAATTGACGTCGCGTGGTCGCTAACCAGATCGGCAGGTCGAACGATGCGCGGTCATAACGGAACAAATAAGATCGTCCGGTCTCTTCGGTCGGTTGCGCCAGAATGCTCTGCACCCAAGGCCGCGACCGCCATCTCAATCGAAAGTCATCACCAGTAGAAATTTGAATCTCGCCGCGCTGACGAAGCGCCCCGATCACTTCAGGGGCACGAAAGATCAGCGGATTGGCTGCGTTGGGGTCGCTGGCAGAAAACTGAATATCGAGATTCAAATCGATTCGTTGTTGACGCTCGCCTTCGGGAATCACGATATCAAGCACCGTTCCTTCCCCGTTGGTCGATGGTCCAGTCGGTGACACAGGGCTGATGATCTCGACCGATTGCCCATTGGATCCAAGCGTGGGTGTGTCCAGTAAAACGGCGTTCTCGGGCAACCGCAATTTCAATGCGTTGATGGTGCCACGCACGCTGCGAATGATCATTTGGCACGATGCAATCGGTTGGTCTTGGGGCGTGTCCCACTGGACTACAATGCGGCTGTTATCGATTTCCAACAACGGCGCGCCGTCGGTTGCACGATCGCGTTTGCCCCAGCGAAGCGTAAACAAACCTCCGCCGCTTTCGATCACGAATTCGGCGAAATTGGCGGCCGAACGCTGCGTCTGCAACACCTCATCGCCTCGCCCGACAATTTCACCCGTAAATTGTTCGTCATCCGTTGTGATTCGTACGAGCGAGGGAACATCGGGCAGTTGGAATTGCAGCGAATGATTCGGTCCCGGTTCAACTCGCGCCGCGACGTTCATCGTGATCACGACGTCGCGGCGACGATTTGTCTTGAGCATCAAAACGTGTCCGGATTCGCTACCCGAGACGGTCATGCGATATTCGTCCAACCCGCTGACGTCCGGAGGTCCGAGCGGTATGAAATTTCGCATCCGTAACGGAATCGCAACCGTGCGTCCCGAAGTCGAATCAATCGTCAAGCGAATGACGATCTTCAGCTCGGCGCGTCCTTGTGACGCGGCACCTGTGATCTCGAGCGACTGAAAGTCAAAAGCTTGACTTCGCGAATCGACGCCCGCT
>CAXBHV010001081.1:0-3238 GCA_963974855.1 uncultured Rhodopirellula sp.
CCGAAGTCGGCTTGTGGCGTATATCGACCGGAGCAATGCTCTACAATTTGCACTTGCCCTCTCGTGCGACCTATCCAAATGCCGTGGATTTTCCGCTGAGTCTGGCATTCTCTCCTGACGACAACCTGCTTGCGGTTGGTGGACTGAGTCAATTGTCACTGTGGGAAATGCCCAGTGGTAAATTTCGATTCAGTGGGAGTTCCGGCCACGTTAATCGCCTGCACTTTTCTGACGATGGAAAAAAGCTATATTTGAAAACTGACCATTTAGCGGTAGCTGAAATCGCCGAACAAGAGCGTCAGCAATACCGGAACGTTGCAGAAGCTTTTCAGCCGGTGGATCAAGGGAGAGACAACGGTGGCGGTGATAGTGCATTCAGTATGCCAAACCGTTGGATTGCAAGCTGTCCGCCGATTTGGCAAACCAAAGGTGGAGAGATTTCGCTTTGGGACGTCGAACGCAAACAACTGTACAAGGTGATCTGTCACGACGGTGTGCAAAGCATGGACTTCACGTCGGCAAGCCAGCTTGTGACTGCAAGCATCCGACCCGGAAGTAGCGTAACGACAGTCCTAGATCTTAAAACAGGGCGAGAACTAGCGCGTCTTTGCCAATTGGGGCATGCCGTATTTAGCCCGACCGGCGAAGTGTTCGCAACATTAAAAACAGTGCCTCGATCGGTAAATGTGATCCGACATCCACCTCCACGATCTTATGTGGAAGTAGAGAAAACGCTTCGAGGTGCGAGTGTTTTTGGTGGAATAGAACTATGGGAGACGCGTACCGGACGAAAGCTGGCAGAATTGCCGCATGACGCATTAAAGTACCTACAGTTTTCTCCCAACGGTGAGATTATTTCCAGCGTTGGGCCTGAGAGCATAAAGTTGTGGCAAATCAGCAAACTGACTCGCGATGCGGTCAAGTGATTTCATGTCTACTTACCTGCGACGAAGTAAAAACAGCGGTAAAGCAGAATGAAACAGAGAGTGATTATTCTCGCCGGCATTCCCATTCTTACTAGCTTCCGAAAAGGTGAGGAGGTGTCTCAGGGCTTGCACGACTACGTCCTTCGATCTAACACCAGTTCCATCGCCGTCCGTGACCGCCGCAGTGTAAAATATTGGATGAGACCGATGCAAAGGATGCTAATTCCTAAAGGCACGCACGTCGTCGTCACCGCAAGTGATCCGCCTGGTATGTCGTCCACAAGTGCTCGCCAAACTTGGAACGAATAGGCAACGATGCACAGAAAAGTCACATAGGCGACTAAAATGGGTTGAAAACGAATAACCGAAGCCGCCACAAGCACCGGATAGATGACGACCAAAGGACTTTTCGCGACCCACCCCGTCGAGATAAGATAAGTGAGCAACGCCACTTCCATGGTTGCCCGCGAGTTATCGGGATATTTGCATTGTTACCGTCGTTCTCTAAGCAGATTATTTGATTGTCGTCTGGCAAATTACTTCGCACATTTCCATCGCTGTAAAACTCAAGTTCGCTCCGATCCGCACTCGGCAAATTGTCGCGCCAGATCAGCATCGACTATCTCTTTCACGGTTCGCCAGTCGACCCCGAGTTGCCTACCGGCGGCTCGATAGCTACCTGACTTTGCGTACACGAGTGAAAAATAACTGCTCAGAAGCTTGTCCCGGTCCAGTTTCCCTTCTTTTACTTCCGTAATGAACTTCGCTACGTGTGACGTTTCGAGCGAGGTTTGACGGCGCGCAGGGACATAGCTGCCGCGGATCATAATGCTTCTCACGCACTGTTCGAGCTCGCGAATGTTACCGGGCCAAGCATAATTGGGACCCAGGTACGTGGTGATCCAGGAGACAACTTGGTCAGTAAGCCGACTGGCTTCTTCTGAGGTATCGGGAAGTAAACGCGTGGCAATAAACCTAACATAATTCGCGATGTCGTCGGGGGACTCCTACAACTGGGCTCGTAGCGAAGGCGTTTCAATGCGGTCCGCACATAAGCGGTAGTAGAAATCTTCTCGAAACCTTCCTGCTTCCATCTCTGCGGCGAGATCTCGATTCGTTGCCGCGATGATCTTGCCCACAAACTTGCAAGTCTTTGAATCGCCGACAAGCGAAAACAAGAACGCGAAGCCAAGGCCTAGCTTCAGTTCACCGCGTGCTTGCACAGATTGGCGGCGTAGGCAACGTTTCCCTAGATTCCGGTCGGGATTTCGAAGAGACTGCAGCGAAAGAATTTCTCTGCAACGCTGAAGCCGATGCACCCAATGTGAGATTGGGACTGCAGGGGCAAGTGCCTAAAGGCTTACTTCGTGCAATTGATTTTGCCACGTCGACGTGCAGACGCTCCAATCACGCGGCAAGCACAGGACTATTCGCTAGAATGTTGAGCTGCAGGTTCGGGTCGAGGAACAATGACAAAATTTCATTTGAAGTTCAGCCTCTGTCGAAGATCTTGCCAAGGTATGTTTTGCCTAATATCTATAGCAACAAGGCATCGATCATGCAGGACGAATATCAAGCCTCAGAGTTTGAATCATTTTTGCGAAATTACTACAAGTCCCCTCAGCCTGAACAGGCTCTAAGGTATTTGGTGGATATCACGGAATCTCGACTTGCCGTAGATCTTGAGGTAACCGATGTTTGGTATTTTTTTGCAAGAATCGCCAGGGAAGACCAGGGCTTCCTTCGCAGCTGCGAGAAGCTATTTCATTCGTCGTGCGATTTTCAAGATTTTCTGTTGTACCTTCTTGGACAGGCAGGTGACAAAGAAACGAAGTTGTTCTTGGCCGGAGAACTGGCACGGGAAGATCTTCAAGAACTTCGGTCTGCGATCATGCGTGAGCTTCGTGGCTGGGCGGAAAATAGAGTTGACGCGCTGAGCCGTTGCGTCCGTTTATCAGCGGATCTTGATCTGCTCTGGATGGAATATGTTGTCTCGGGATCTCGGGATGCGATTATTCGGATCATTGATGTGCTGGAATGGGACGATCTTATTCGCCGAAAGCTTCAGATTATGATGCGGTCGACCGACTCATGGTTTTTTCGTCGATATCAGCAAACGAGATTTACAAAGTTTGCAAATGAGCTCCACGAATATTTGGGCGTCCGCTGCGACGTCCATAGACAAAATGTCGACAATCCCGAGGATCTAGACACTCATTGCATTATGACCGGGACACACATAGACGCTGAGCGAAGTGCCTCTGCTAGGCGATTACTCACATTGTCTCACGCTGAAATTGAGCAGCACATCG
>CAXBHV010001082.1:0-3235 GCA_963974855.1 uncultured Rhodopirellula sp.
CCGCGTCGGAATTGGCGACCTGATGCAATTGATCGTACAACGACTGCATCGCGGGGCTTTGCCCGAGCACTTCGCCAAACGCGGTCGCTTGGTTCTGCGAAGATTCGAGCAAGCGGACCTGTTCCGATAAACGTCGATGCTCGATCGCGCGTTTGATCGAAAGCGACAACAAGTCCATTTCAATCGGTTTGGTGATAAAGTCGTAGGCGCCGCTGCGCATCGCCGCGATTGCCGTTTCGAGCGTTCCAAACGCAGTCATCACGATCACGGGAATGTCCGGGCGAAGCTGAGTCAGTTGTTCGCACAATTGCAATCCCGTGGTGCCAGGCATGCGAACGTCCGTCAGCACGACGTCGTAATCGCGTTGATGGATCGCCTCGATCGCTTCGCTGGCCGAGGTGAACCAGTCACCCTGGACCCCACGAAGACGCAGATCGGTTTGGATCAACTCGCACATATTTCGCTCGTCGTCCACGATCAATACGCGAGACGATTCATTGGGCTCTGTCATCATTCCATTCTTAGTTCGAGTAACTCAAACGCCATGTTCCCCAAGCCACGCAGTGGATCTTGCCAAAGATCCTTCATTCGGGATCTTTAACGGCGTGTCGATATAGTACCTATTCGATAACCGATATTGAGCGATCATTGCCGATCCTGTCGTAGCGGAATTCGTCAAGAATTTCGGCTCTAAAAGGTTTTGATCGAAAGTCTCGGCGACTTTCGCTACCGGTTCGTGTGACGTGGAAAACTAACCCGAAACGTCGTCCCTTGGCCTTGTTGGCTGTCGACGGTGATTTCGCCACCATGTTCACGCACAATACCATAAGCGATGGACAACCCAAGTCCCGTTCCTTCGCCGACGTCTTTGGTCGTATAAAAAGGTTCAAAAACCTGGTTCAGATTTTCGGCCCGAATCCCCACGCCTGTATCTCGCACATCGACCCACACCCGATCGGTATCCTCGTCGCGGCCGAGTGATACAGTCACCGTGCCACCACTGGGCATCGCGGCGATCGCGTTGCTGATCAAATTCGTCAGCACTTGCTGGACCTGCGCCGCGTCGCCATCGATTTCCATTGCCGCGTCGGTCGACTCGAGCACGAGCTCGGCTTCCGATTTTCGGACCAAGGGACGCATCAAATCACAAGTCCGCGAGACGATCTCTTGCAACTCGATCACGCCATGTGGCGACGGAGTTTGTCGAGCAAAATCGAGCAGTTGGCGAATAATTGCGGTCATCCGTTCCGATTCGCTTTTGATCGTCTGAGCGCTTGACACGACTTCCTCGGCCGACAACTTACCGCTGGCGATTAATCCTGCGCGTCCTGAAACCACGTTCAGCGGCGTCCCCATTTCGTGCGCTACCCCAGCGGCAAGCGTCCCGATCGTTCCCAATCGGTCCGTATGCCGAATGGTATCGCGTTGAGCACTCAAACGGTGGCTCATTTGACTGATCGCCGCAGCCAATCGCCCCAGTTCATCGTGGCTAGTCAGTGCTGGCGGTTGATCGAGTTTGCCTTTGCCGATTTGGTTGACTTGATCAATGAGTTTGTCCAGCGGTTTGCCGACTAACTGAACGCCACCCCAATAAATCACCAGTGCCGATAAACCAGCAACGCCCAATAGAGACAATAGCGACGCATTCACGGAATCACGTACCAATGAATCTTGATCGGACACCGACTGAGACACCTCGACGGTACCAAGATTTTTTCCATCCACCTTCAGCGGAACGTAAGAATAAGCGGTCCGAGTCCCATTCGCATCGGTTACCGAAACACTTGACATCGATCGAGCCACCGTTTTCTGTTCGGCTGACGGAACCTCTTGTCCGTCGATCCAACGCATCCGTGGACCGCCCCGTTGTTCCATCGTCACTTCAACCGCTTGTCGGAGCGTCACGCGTGAATTGCTACCCGATACCGAATCGATTGCGGACTGAAACATTTCGACAAGCTCGTGGGCATGAGCTTCACGCTGCTGCCGCTCCCACGCATGTTGACGTTGAACCGTCTGCCAAGCGAACAACGAGACAACGGCAAAGACACCGACGAGAAAGATCAGGATCAGTTTCGCTGCAAGTTTCATAAAATGCTTCCTAAAGACAATCGCGACCAACGTTGATTGTAAGTCAGACGTTGGTCGCAGTCAGTAGCACAGGCTTCCAGCCTGTATGTGGGATAGACTTCCAGTCTGTCATCAAGCCGCAACTACCACTGCAAGTTTGTCGTTGATCGCTCCGCGATCAGAACGATGAATCAGGTAAGACGTGCGGTTTGTCACTGTCGTAGCCACGCTCGCCAGCACGTAGTTTTTTCGCCGCGATCGCGACGGCAGCTACGCCGAAACCCGACAGCTCTCTTCCGATCGTTCCACGACGCACCCTGTCCCGAACGTTCCTTAGTTCCGAACCACCACGAATCGTGATCCTTGCTCGCTACGAACCAAAAACAGGATGGAGCCATCGGTGTCTTCGGCAACACGTTTCTCAAACTCAGTAGCGGTTGACACGTCGTGACGATTCACTTGGACAATCACCATTCCTGGCTCCAGTCCTGAATCCGCCGCCGCACTGCCTTCCTGCACCTGAGTGACGACGACGCCTGTTTGCGAATCCAGTCCCAATTGCTTGGCGACATCGGCAGATAACGCACTGATCTCTAGCCCAAGCGACTGCATCTTCACGCCGTCACTCTTCTCGGCAGACTTCGTGTTGGCTCCAAATTGATTGGGTGCCACTTCGGGTTCGTACGATAGTTCTATCGACTTGCCATCACGCACCACGTCGACGGTCAACGTTTTGCCGATCGGCGAGCGCTCGACCGCCAATTGCAATTGCTGAGGCGTGGTAACATGGATGCCTCCGAAATTGACAATCACGTCACCGGTTTTCAGTCCCGACTTGGCGGCAGGCGTTTTCGAGAACACATTTGTCACGACCACGCCGCTTTTGGGTGCCACTCCAAGCTGGGTGCTCAATTCGTAATTCACCGGTTGGATGCTGACTCCCAAGTACGACCGTGAAACCTGCCCATGACTGACCAATTGGTCGCTGACCCAGTGGGCGAGGTTTGATGGCACCGCAAACCCGACACCATTGTTTCCGCCCCCTCGAGAAGAAATCGCCGTGTTGATTCCGATCACTTCACCACGCAGGTTCACTAGCGGTCCACCGCTGTTGCCTGGGTTGATCGCCGCATCGGTTTGAATGAAGTTTTCACGATCGGTGATC
>CAXBHV010001083.1:0-3231 GCA_963974855.1 uncultured Rhodopirellula sp.
CGAGTCCCCACCGCAGGCTGTTGACGCGTGCTTGGCCGTTATGTGTTTCAAACCCACTAAAGAGCACTGCGGATGTTTCTGCGCGTCCGTCGGCATCTTGGTCGCGTGCAAAAATAATGTTGGGAGCATCGCAGATCAGCGCGCCGTCTTTCCAGACTTTGACATCAGTGGGATATCGTAGCCCGTCCATAAACACGGTCGACGATTCGTAGAATCCATCACCGTCAAGATCCTTCAGCACCCGCACCTCTCCGCTGGGAACAAACTCCTCTTCAATCCCATGACCATAGTCGGACATCTGCACAACCCAGACACTGCCGTCAGGTCCGAAATCGATCGCTACCGGGTCGGTGATCTGTGGTTCACTGGCGACCAACTGAACTTGCAGGTCAGCGTGTGTTTGAAATTCTTGCAACGCCTGCTGAGGTGATTTAGGGGGGATGCCGTCGGTGCGACTTACCTCAGGCTGGCTCGACTCACCATTGGCAACCGGATCGTTCTTGGCGGTTTGATAACTCATCGGTACCAAGCGATGGATTTCGTCGATAATCGTTTGCTCCAGTCCTTGCGCCAGTTTGTTGGGAAGTGCAAAGTACGGAGCTTCCGCACCGGCCCCGTAACCGCCTTCGGCCCATAAGCGCTCGGATGGGATATACGCGCCAAAATCGTGGCTGTAACCGTGCATCCACAAACGTTCTGGATCCAGCTCCGATCTCAGCCGTAGCGAATAGTCGACACAAACTTCGCCAGCCATAAAAACCATGCAAAGTTGGTCGCCAAAATGGCAAACTTGGAGCGGATAGGGCAACGATTTTGGAATCTCTTCTCCGCGATCCAAGCGAGCCAATTGGGTTGTGGCGTTGTACCCGGCGGGACCGCCAGCGGCCTGCATCACTTCGTATTCCTGGCGCGTGGGGATGCTGTGAAAGGGTAGCTGGACACTGCCGCTGGAAACCGATAGCGGCTCCGCAAGCGGCTTGATTGTGCCTTCTTTGACAAGCCTGGCGACTTCATCGCCGATCAGCATCCCTTGTTGTTGCGCGATATCGACCTTGTCGCCCGTGACACCACTATTTGGATTCTGATCGGCGCCGCAGCCAATCGACACCATCCCAATGGCACCGGGGAAATGACGCTCGATCGCTTCGACAGCATAGCCTGCCCAATCTCCGCTTAGCAGATTTTGCGATAACGTCACACAGTGGCAGGCGTAGGTGGTGTAGATGCCACGAACCGACTTCGCATCGTCTGCGGAACGCACGATCAAGCACGGTAACGAATGATCGACGGGACCTCCACTGGTTCGTCGATTCAAGGCGAATTTAACTTCACCGACCGTCCAGCTAAGCGATGCTGGTTGGCGATCGGCTAGGGCAGCCCGGATCACAGCAACCAGGTCGACAATCAGTTCTTCGGTGTACTGATCAAGGTGCAGTTGGTGTTCGGGGGGAATCGGCTCGGCAAAAATGTTGTCAGAAGCACCGTTCACTTTGGGTGCACTGTGGGTGTGGGTGAAGGTGACGATCAGGTGCTCACGCGCGAGTTTGAAGTGCTCCGCAAGCCGCCGATGAACTTCGTCAACCAAAGTCGAGCGGATACCCAGACTGTCAAGAGTGACCAGCACGATTGGTTTTTGTTCATCGGTGCCGATCGCTAGTGCTCGAGCCCACAAGGGTTGCGAAGTACCTTCCGATTCAGTCTTTCGAAACGCAAAACCATTCAGTCGAACGGGGTAAGCTGGGGAAATGTCTTGTTTGGCAATGCCAACACTATAAACCGCAGCCGCAGACGCAGGCGGTTCGGCAGCCCCCGATCCGCACCAAGTTAGCAGAGACTGGGCAAGAACCAGTGAGATCAGGCAGGCGGTAACGGGACTCGAGAACGGGCGGGAGTGGATGGCTCGTTTGTCACCAGCACTACCAAGGGTAAAGCGATTCGAGAGCATGTGGGCTAGTCAAGGTAGGAGTGGAGGAGGGCATCTTTTGATTTGCGACTTGTCAAGAATCTGCGATTGTAATCACCACGGCGCTCGCTTGGGAACCGAAGCAGAAGATCGCCACTGCTGCATTGATATTCAAGGCGGACGCGTCTCCCGAGGATCGCAAAGCCCACCAGGAAGCAGCCAACGCAATGCAAAACGGCAAGCTCGTGCATATCGACAACGCGGAACACAACCTTCACCACGACCAATCGAGCCCCACATCCGAATTGCTAACGAAGTTCCTATCAGCAATTAACGATGATCGGAAGTCCGTTTGTGCTATGTTCGTCCTGCTAACGCATTCAAACGATGGTCTCCGGTGCGATATGTCCAGTGGAGGCATTAAGACGTGGAAATCAGGCTTCGGATTAAAGCATTTTTCGACTTCTTACACTTGCAAAAGCGTCTGACGGCGGATGAAAAACGTGCCGACATCGGAGGAATCTCCAACAATGCCGTCGGCTACTTCCAGTAGGCTCCGCTCGACGCGCAACGGGGGACTGAATGCTCCCTGTTCGACCTCCGAATCTTGGGGTGAAAATGAGACTTTCCACAACAGCTCGGACCGTCGCACGCCGCCTGGTCAATGAAACCGGAGCAACCTCCGGTGTCGGCCACCGGAGCAGATTTAAGGAAATGTAGTCTCGGTCGATAATTGACTAAGGACACGCCGGTCGGTCGAAGTTGAACTTCCGGGATCCGAAAACGCTTCACTTGGGTGCTGGCTTGATTTAACATCTACTCTGATTCAGACGATCGCTCTTCGGCGATCTCGGTCACGGCTTTACCCCTCAGCTGATCAATGAGTTCCTGGTCAGCTCGCACACGCTCTACGGCACGTTGGACCTTTGACCAATGGTCGCTGGGTTTTCGAGCGAACGCGATGTTCTCTTGGAAATGGCGATCTACTTCTGCAAGCACGGCAGGTGCGAAACTCAGATACAGAATTGTCACTAGGGCAGACAACGTGAGACACGCGTGTCCTTGCGAACGAATCCAAGCTCCGAGGAAGTTGCGGAATGCAGGAGCAACTCCTCCGGTTCTCGCGTGGTATCGACGTAGTTTGACATGCAGCAGGAAAGCGACGATCGCGGCCCAAACCACGACCGTCAGATATTGACCGTAATAAGCAGTCCATTGAAGGGCAGCCCAAAGCCAGCTTGCGTCAGGACGAATGACGTTCTCCAGGCTCTTGGCATCCCAACCCTCCCAGCCAAGGGCCGGGATCGACAAATCAAACGGAAGCTGGG
>CAXBHV010001084.1:0-3228 GCA_963974855.1 uncultured Rhodopirellula sp.
TGTCCAAGGCCCCGATAATAACCGGGGCTTTTTACAACATTGGTTGTCGCGTCATGTCGTCGCTTCGCGACTACAACAAGCGTGACTTCTAAACTCACGCGTCAGGAAACGGTTCGTAGGGGACAAGCTCGGGTTTCGCAAGGCTGCGGATGGTGCCACGCAACCACCATGCATTATTGGTAGGCGGGGGCAAAGGGAACGCTGTTTCGGCTGTTCACAACTCACAACACTAACGCCAGAGCGGCGGCACTTGGTTCCTCGATCCGGCCCATTGGAATCCGTGACGGAAATACGATCACGCCGTTCCGTGGCGATCGAGGTTCATGAGGAAGTAACGTTCAGCGGTTTTGCTGGCAAAGCGTTTGGTCTTGAGCATTTGCATCTCGTATGGATTTACGGGCGTCGGTTTTGGTACGATCATGCTGTGAAACATCCAGTGTTGACGAGGTGCATTTATGTCAAACGAGACCAATATCCTGCCGAATGTCAGTGCGGCTGGACTCAAAGCGCTTGCCGATGCCGTGCTCGCTCCCAAAATGCACGCCAAATTGGACGATCTACTGGCACGTAATGCGGACGGCACGCTCGCTGCAGAAGAATTGAAAGAGCTGGATGCGATCATCGAACAAATCGACGAATTGAATCTCTTGAAAGCTCGTGCCGAGTACACTCTCCGACAGCAAGATCAGTCGAACGGCCAGTGAGTCGATATGTGCCTCTTGATTTAAAGCGGCGAGTTCGAGAGGCGTTTGGAAGCTGCTGTGCCTACTGCAAGACTGCAGAATCCTTGACCGTTGTTACGTTCGAGGTGGAGCACATTATCCCTGTTTCTCGGGGTGGACTGTCAAGCTTTGACAATCTTTGCCTCGCTTGTCCAGCATGTAATCGTTTCAAATCGGATCGCACTGCTGGGAAATTGCCTAACGGGACCGAGGTTCCGCTTTTCCACCCACTACGAGACGACTGGGCTGATCATTTTGACTGGACCGTTGATGGAACCGTCATTGTTGGGCTCACCGATAGCGGAAAAGCGACCGTCGAATCACTCAAAATGAACCGCAACCAAGTCGTTCGTGTTCGAGCCCTTTGGGTTGCAGCTGGACGACATCCGCCTAACTGATATCGTCTGGCTCGGGGGCGATACCGGGGAACTTTTTCCGGAATCGTCGAATGGCCGTCCAGGCCCGACAAACCAACACTCGGTCCCAACTCCCAAAGCGTCGCCGGCGAGCATCGTCGCATCGCAGTGAGCATATAGTTGGTCGTAGGCAAACCTCCGGCACAACAAAAGAGGAGCGGACGGTTCCTCAGGCTGTTCGCCTGGGCTAAGCATATGAACGGGGCTTTGCCCCTGAGTGGTCCATGAACTAACGGCGATGGCGACGATTGCGTTGCGATGGGCGTGGTCGGTGTGAGTCCCGAAGGGACGGCTGGATATGGCCGCGACCGTGACGCCGTGAATGTTGAAAACATGGATGCAGAAAATACTTCGCCACCTTTTTTCGCTCTTCCCTTTGAACGCCGCCAAAGAATCGAATCGGCTGAAGCCTACACTCCAACGGTTGGGGTCCAGGCTTCAGCCGCTCTTGTTTTCGTCATCGTAAAGGTTGCGGAGCGGTGAGCACCGCACTTAGGGGCTTAACCCTAGCGAAGCCTTCTCAGGGGCCGGCTTGAGGTAATCGGGGGGCAGGCACCCCTTCACTCTTTCGAGAAAAGGCAACTTCTTTGATCTTGGGTATGGTTGTCTGCCTTCAGCGTCAAACGATTTCGATTTTGGTCTATGATGAGACTCGGTAGGTAGCGAGACGGAACTCCGATTTGGCTTTGATCACGTTTGACCCCCTCAGGATAGTCTGACCATGACCCCTCTCTTTTCACGCTCTCGTCACCAATTCTGCATTGCTGCTTCGCGGATCTTCTCTTTTGCTCTCCTCCCTGCCCTGCCGATGCTGGGGCTTGTTTGCGGTCTCTTGCTTGCAGTTGCGGAGACCTCGCTGCTGGCCGAGCAACCTCAGCCCGCGACGCTAAAACTCGCTGGCATCTTTGCTGATGACATGGTGCTGCAGCGTGAGACCGACGCGGCGATCTGGGGTAAAGCGGCGGCGAATGCCCAAGTCTCAATCACGCCGTCCTGGAATGGAAACGCAAGCCTCGCGACCGCGGATTCGCAGGGGCGTTGGCAGACCACACTCCCTACGCCCGCCGCCGGTGGTCCGTATGAGATTCAAATCGAATCGGGTGAACAAGCGGTGACACTCGAAAATGTCTTGGTCGGCGAAGTGTGGATTTGTTCGGGGCAATCCAACATGCAGTGGAAGATGCGTGGGTTTGGGCCGGATGAATTCAAAGAGGATGTCGCCAAAGCCAACTATCCCAAAATTCGTTTCTGTGATGTGCCGCAGAATCTTGCCTTCAAAGAACAGCAGGATGTCCAAACCAAATGGTCCGTTTGCAATCCCACGACGGCATACAACTTTAGTGCAGTAGCCTATTTCTTTGGTTCACGATTGCATCAAGAACTCGACGTTCCCATCGGTTTGGTTTCAACTAACTGGGGTGGATCATCCGCCGAAGCATGGACAAGTGAAGAAACGTTGCAAGCGGAATTCCCAGAGTTTGCTGAAACGCTGGCAAGTTACCCGGGATTGATCGAAGAGATCGGCGAACTGCAGTCACGGAGCCAAAAAAAGCCCAAGGGGATCAATCACCGGCTGCCCTCGGTGCTTTACAACAGCATGATCAAGCCACTGATGCCGATGGCGTTCGGCGGCGTGATCTGGTACCAAGGCGAATCCAACGTCGAGCGGCCCTATCAATACCGAAAACTGTTCCCCGCGATGATTCGTGATTGGCGGACCCAGTGGGGCATCGGTGCCTTTCCCTTTTACTTTGTCCAAATCGCTCCGTTCAGCTACAAAACCAGCCCGTACCCGGCAGCGCTGTTGCGAGAAGCTCAATCGATGACGTTGTCGGTCCCTAATACGGGAATGGCGGTAACGATGGACATTGGTAACGAGACCAATATCCACCCGAAACCGAAAAAGCCGGTAGGCGAACGATTGGCGCGGTTAGCACTCCGCCGAACCTACGGGAAATCGGACCTTGTCGATTCGGGACCCGAGTATCAATCGATGAAAATCGATGGCGACACGATTCGGCTGTCCTTTGATCATGTCGGCTCGGGACTGGTCAGTCGAGATGGTGCAGAGTTGAGCCATTTTGCGATTG
>CAXBHV010001085.1:0-3225 GCA_963974855.1 uncultured Rhodopirellula sp.
TTCGCAAGCGATCTTCTCTGACCAGTCTTCGCCAGTGCCAACTTCTGTTTGCTTTCCCGCGATCCGTTCATCCGCCTTGAACAGCCACTTTTCGCCTTCGTTTTGACCCTCGGGGCGATACCAGAACTTACGTTTCGCCCCGAGTTGCTCAACGTCAATTGCCCAGTCTCGATCAACCGGAATGATCGGAAACGGATCAGATGTTTCAACTCGACTAGGATCCATCTTGCTGGTTAGCCCTTGAAGGCGTCCTCGGTGGTCGTGAGCGAAGCGGGAACGGGCAACTCGCCGGAGAGCAACGATTTCATGGGCTAGGGCCCATGGCTACAACATGCCGCCGGTTTGCGGCTAAACGTGGCTGCTTCGCAGCTGAAACGCTGTGGTGTAAACTGCTCATTGGATAATTTCCTGCACAAGACGAATTTTGGGTCGTATTGAGTATTATGCCGCTTGAGCATTGCCAGGAACTCTCCTTCGAAGGTCCGTGTTTGCTGGTTGTCAATGTATGGTTTCACCGCCGGAGACTGCGATTCGCCCACCGAAAACGCGGTGTAGCCGGTCTGCCATGCGAACTTCCTGGCACTCGGATGATGCTCGTTGACCCATTTCGCTGAGTTTGCTTTGACCAATCGTAGCACGTCCGAGATTGCGATCATTGGGCTGAGATTCGTCAACAGATCGACGTGATCTGCCACGCCTCCGGCAGGCAACACGTTCCTTTTTGTTCGTCAATGATCCCCCCGATGCGAGCATAAAGCACATCTTGCCAGCACGAATTGATCGTGGTTCCCCGATACTTGGTTGAGTAGACGATGCAAAATAACAGATTGTTGAATGTTAACATTAGTCGAATCCGAGTGATGTCAGATTGGACTTTATTACTTCCTCCAAACGCGATGACTCCTCGAACTGACCGTTACTCGCTGATTCACCGCGATTGGTTTGTATGCATCGATTGTTCATGACGATACGTCTATTGCCTTTTGGAGCGCCTGTACTAGCGGCATGATGACCTGGTTCTTGAGTTGTTCGGTATTGCACACCTCATCCAAAGGCCTCGCGAGCGTAATGATTTGCTCCACCTGTTCGGGCTGCTTCCACCATCCCGTAAATGGACAGGACGCATGCACCACCGTTCCGTCGTCAACTCGATCAAGCCGCCTGATATGCAACATTGAGAACCAATACCTCTTACTATCGATTGTAGGTGCGTGGGTATCTTGCGGATACACCAACCCGCCTGCAGTAATGAGGGCGTGGTGCAATCGTGATTCATTGATTGTGTCCACCTGACATGATACGTATACCAACAGATTTTTGTGCGTTGGATGCCTGAAGAAACGAAAGAAGTTCAAGGGAATCCAGCGTTTCGGATGCTTCAGAGACTTTGATGCCCCAAGTCCCCAACAAGCACTGTCTTTCATCGCAGTTTGCCAGTTGTTGCCGAGTGCGATGTCCTTGTCGTTTTCAAATAGAGATTCCGCTGTTGCCAGAAGGTTTGCAGAATCTTCACAGAATCGACGCAGTTGTCGAAACGCTTCGGTGATGCTTCGGCTTGAATCGGTCATCGAGTAAAAGTCCATTCAATCGTCGGGATATTCCCAGGGCTAATTTCACGAAAGCCATGAAAGAATGTAAGCTTCAGACGCAGCATCAGCGCAAGTAAATCGTGTGCAATCAAGGTTTCGTGTCCTGTAGTGCTGATTGAATTGAAGGCAATCACTTCGTACACCTCTCGCCAAAGCAGAGAGTATATCCTCGGTACCTTTGTTTCGTATTTGTGGTTGGAGACGTCATAATCGGCTATCGAACTCTTGATCGCGTTTCGAGACGCGGCAAAGCCAGCGGTGAGATAGATTAAATGCGGTTCGGCGCCTTCGCTTGTTGCAACTTTGACTAAGTTATCCCACTCGCGTGCCAACTGATCCTCGATCGCTTTCTCCGATTCTTGACCCACCTCGTATTCGCCATCTTCGGTTTCACAATCGGCAATAGAGGATTTGCCGGAACGATACTTTGCCTCGATCAGGATTATCAGTTTCCTCGTCGGTGAAATTTTGACTCGGATGACAACATCCGGCTCACAAATGGACCACATTGTGCCCCTTTTGTAAGGCCAAAACTCATATTGGACGTCGATCGGCACGTCGGTTCCTAACTCACCCAATAACCTCAGAGGGAAACTTTGCCCACCGCTCATCGATTCGGTGGATTCCGACCTAGCAAGCCATGGTAGGAGTGCACTCTGAGGCGTCAGGTAGCGCATCAGACCAAACACACTCGAAGTGAGAACATCTTCCATATTCTCCTGATCGCGGGAAAGTTTTCCATGAAGCAGTGCTGGAATCATTCGGTCTGTACTCCCATGCCGAGCGATTCGAGGTTTCCCCTAATTTGAGATTTGACTTTGGGGTTGTCTCGTTCGATGGCATCCATCGTGTCATCGATCAGCTTGCCCATCGTGGGCTGTGTGGCGTTGTCTTGACTGTTTTGCCAACGAGCTTCCAGTGGCACCCAAAACACTTTCTCTGCGCGGGACTCGTCCGCATCCTGCGGGGCGGAACCTTCGTATTCTTCTTTACCCGCGATCAGGGCTTTGTACCCTTCCTCGAAGGGTTCGGAGATGTATTTGAAGAACAACAGCCCGAGGACGACGTGCTTGTACTCGGCGGCGTCCATATCGTTGCGGAATTTGTCCGCAGCCAGCCACCGTTTTGATTCGAACCCCAGATTTGCAACCTGTTTTGCCTGCGTCGTCGCCATTCGTATCGATCCTCTCGATTGCGTCGTACCACGAAAGATCCGGGATTCAATCTCGTCTCCGGTGGTCATCACCGTTGCAAGAGTATGGCGCAGGCGAGCCGTCACCGCCAGATAACGACGAATCTCCGCATCTTGGTGGACAAGCAGGGCGTCCGCGAGATGATCCCGACGAAGTCTACGCCGGCTCCGGCTAACGAACCTAGCGATGATTGGGAAGAAAGATTTGAGCATTACGACGAAGCCGTGGACGATATGGTGGAACATCGTGTGCATCAATGCCTTTCGAGCTCGATTCCTCACGACGCAAAACTTGTAAATTGGCTGGGCGGATACGACTACTTTCAAGAATGGGAGGTGTCATGGCGTGAGACCTTTTGTTTCGCAGGGGACGCTTGTCATTGCCCTGGCGACATCGCAGAGACTATGCGAACACGAATTCCAAGCTATGTGGCAACCGAGGAA
>CAXBHV010001086.1:0-3219 GCA_963974855.1 uncultured Rhodopirellula sp.
AACGCTCTCGATTTTTATTGAGCCGGCAATAAGCCTCGAGCGGTCGGCCGGCAAAACGATCCAATAATTCGCCTCCGAGACCCCCGATACTGCTGAGCACAAAGCCCAAAGCCGAGAGCGCCCACCACGCTACCGAATCGCTCATGACCTCGCCTCCGACGATGAAGACGACGGTTTTACATTCACGTCAATCCGATCGGGGCCGTAATGAACGATGTCCTCGATGCCAAGCGACTTCATCACTTGGCATTCGGCGGCTCGCATGTCTTGCCTCACATCGTCTTCGAGATCGTCCATGCCGGCGATGTGCAGTGTGCCGTGGACGACGTACAACAGTAATTCATTCTCGACGGACCAGCCGACACGCTCGGCGACGCGTTGTGCCGTTTCCAGGCTGACGACCAGTTCCCCTTCGATCGTCGGCGGTTCGTCAGCGTAAGCGAAACTGATGACATCGGTTTCGTAGTCATGATCCAAGTGGCGTGCGTTGATTAGACGGATCTCGGCATCGTTGGTCACACGGATTCCGATCTCGCCGTTGGAATAGCCGCGTAGGGCGGCAGCACGGGTCACGGCGGAACGGATGCGATCGTACCAATCGGGTTCAGGCAGCGGGTCGTCCGTCACGATTTCGATAGAGAGAGGCGAGGCAGATGGGGCGCCGCTCTCGTTAGGCTGATTGTTGTCCAGGATATTTGACACGTGCGTGATAGATGGCGGTTAAAGATTTGACAAGACTGGTGCGGATGCGATCGAGTTGGCGGAACGTCAGCCCGCATTCATCGAACTGACCATCCGCCATTTTCTTCTGCGCGATGGCATCGACAAGCCCTTGGATTCGGGAAGGTGTCGGGTCCACCAACGTTCGGCTAGCACTTTCGACGGTATCAGCCAGCATCATCACTGCGGCTTCGAGCGTTTGCGGTTTAGGACCAGGGTACCGGAAATCCTTGTCGCTGACCGATTCGCCGTTGGGGTCTTCTTCGCTACGGCGAGCCGCCTCGCGATAAAAATACTCGACCAATGTCGTGCCGTGGTGTTGCAAGATGAAATCGATGATCGATTCGGGCAAATGGTGGCTGCGTGCTAAATCCGCGCCATCTTTTACATGTGCGATGATCACCAGTGTGCTCATCGCCGGCTGCAGCGAATCGTGCTGGTTCACCCCGGCACTTTGGTTCTCGATAAAGTATTCGGGTTTGAACATCTTGCCGATGTCATGGAAGTAGGCGCCCACACGGACCAGCAATCCATTTGCACCAATCGCATCTGCCGCCGATTCGGCGATCGAGGCGACGTTGATGCTGTGGTTGTAAGTTCCCGGAGCACGCTGAGCGAGACGACGCAGCAAGGGGTGGCTCGCATCGCCCAGTTCCAGCAGACTGAGGTCCGTTTGGACTCGGAATCCTTTTTCGACAAGCGGCAGTAGTCCGGTCATTGCAGCTGAGGAAACCACGATACAGAATCCGGCCCACAGCGATTCGCGTCCAAGACTCCACAGCACAATATCAAATTGGGGGCCGCGATATAGTGATTCCACTTCGCCGATGGTGTCACCAATCGCGTTGACTGCCGATAGCGTTTGCGACGTCACAATGCCGACGCCGATCACCGTGGCTGCGGTAATGAGGGCGGAAATCGTTCCGACGTACAACAAGTGAGTGCGACTGCGGATTCGCCCCAATAGCAGTGTACAACTCGTACATGCTGCCAACATCATCACAAGTTCCGAAATCTCGGCACTGAGGAATAGTGTCACGCTTAAGCACACGGCGGCCATCAGCAACAACGCTAATTCGCGTCCATAGACTACAGCAGCGATGATCGATGCAAGCACGAGCGGAATCAGTTCGCTACGCCACTCATCACGCGAAGCGTAAAAGCTAAGAGCGACGGTGGTGACGATTAACGCCAGTAGTTTGCCGAGCTTCTTTTGGTCCTGCAGTAGACTGCGGTCTTCGACAAAAAAGATATAAGCTCCGCACAACAAATACAGCGCCGCGATCATTCCCGAGAAAGCCGCAAAGCGAGCAATTTTGTCTCGCCATCCCATCCGGCTGACAAACTCCTTCCCTTCGACTCGCAGCAGTGCAAGCTCTTTGATGCCGAGGGGTTTGCCCGCTTCGGCCAACTTCGAGTCGCCCGAGTAATACGAGGTCATCACCGGCTCGACTTTCAGAGCGGCATCCAAACGGGCGCGTTCACTCAGTTCGTCGTCGTATTGCAATGTTTCATACTGGGGCAAACGCTCGACAATCCAATCGCTGATCATTCCCGCTACCACTTGCCCACGCTCGGTGCCGAAGTTGGGGCGAAAGTATTCTTGCAATAGCGACTGCAGGTTGCTGCTCGCTTGGGCGATTCGCACTTGGCTGACTTCGACCGGCACCGCCTCGTCGGGTTGGCCGGCGGGATAGACCATGATCATCCGCTGGTTACCCTGGTCTGGCGTGTGCTGCATCGCTTTGAGCAACCCGACCTTGTACATCGGCTCCATCGCTGTGCCGACGGCCGCGTCCACTTTGATCAGTTCAGGATCTTCGGCGAGCACCGACTTCAAAGTCGCAAAACGCTCGGCCGAGGTGTCGCCCGGTTTTGCCGTTTCGTCTCCTTCGTAAAACTGTGCAAAAGCTTTTCGTTCGTCCTCGTTCATTTGGTCGAACGACTGGGCGCCCAGTGCCAAGAACAATTGGTCTTTCAGGACCGCGCGCAATTGATCCAATGGCTTGGTGCGATTTCGATACAGCACCGGTTCTTCGCGGCGTTTCTGGCGACGGACTGCGTCGGTTTCCAATTCGTCTTTGACTTGGAACGTGACACGGGTGATCACGTCGCGGGCGGGGACCGCGTTTTTACGAAAGGCGAACGCAGGTCGCCAAGCATGGCAAATCACCAACATCAATACTGCAGCAAGGATCGCCATGCCAACGCGGATTGCAAAGTCGGATTTGTCGCTGCGCTGCCACCACTGGATCAACCTGGGCTTGGGAATCCCAAGCGAGTCGATCCGTTCTTGGCGGGTTCGTTGTTTGCTTGTGCCGCTCATCGCAATCAACCTAGAGCTCCGCGGGAAAGCGGATTTCATCTAACAATACGTGGACCGAATGAATTGGATCGGTATCACGCTCCGTCAGAACTACTCGCGGTTATTAGTGCCCTCGCTGGAATGACGCGGGTGATGGGATTCATCGTTCAAGTTTTCACTTTCATGATGTTTGT
>CAXBHV010001087.1:0-3217 GCA_963974855.1 uncultured Rhodopirellula sp.
TGATCGGCTTGGCTCACGACCTACAACACGGAAACTAAACTTGCAGGCCGACTTGCATGCAAGCTTGCTGAGACTGCGGCAATGAAGGCTGCGAGCCTTATCTACAAAACAATCTGCTTGCCATTTTCAAGATTCCTTGAGATGCTCGCCGAAGTTTAAGTGGCTTAAAGTGAAGAGGTGAAAAAGGCGTTTTGAATCAGCCGTAAAGCCCAAGAAAGATACCGGGAAATGAAACACATTTTTCAAGTCAGTTACCGTGACCTGAAACACCTTTTACCGAGATTTGAAACACTTTTTTCTCGCATTTACCGAGAATTGAAACACTTTTTTCTCTGTAAGTCCTTGAACTGAAAGACGAATCCGACGCAGTAACTTGTATTATAAACTTATAAACTAACAACAGGGAGTTTGTAGTTCTTGGAAGGGAATTTAGGAACCAATCACCGGCAACATGAGGCCGCTACACCGACATCAAACCTCACCGATTTTGAAACCGGTGTCGATGAACTAAATCTCGCCGAGTTTCCACTTGCGTCAATTTCCGACCGTTCTCTTGACGGAAAGAAAACCGTGGTCTTCGAGGACACCGTCTTCGATCGCAGGGAAGGAAAAGACCTAAAACGAAAGCTCACGATCTCTGGTTCTGACCGCTACGGGCTGCCAACCGCATTGGACGACGATGTGCTCCTTGCCTGCATCCAAATCACAAAGCTCCAAGAATTCTTGACGCCAGATGTGACCTTCAGTCGTTACGAAATCCTAAAACTGCTTCGCTGGACCGATGACGCGAAGAACTACCACCGAGTTGCAAAGTCGCTTCGCCGCTGGAAGGGGCTTTCGATCTACTCCGACCGCGCGTTCTACGACCAGGAAGAGAAAAGCTGGGTAAATCGCGATTTCGGGATTTTTGACAACCTCTACATTTACCGCAGGGAAGTCCAGCAAGGTTCAAACGCTCCGGGGGCATCACGTTTGATTTGGAACGATGTCATCTTCAAGAGCTTTCAAGCAGGCTACCTTAAACGGCTTGACTGGGGACTCTACACGCGGCTGAAAAGCCCAGTCGCGAAACGGCTGTACCGGTTTCTCGATAAGCGGTTCTATCACGGGAATCATGTCGAGATTGACCTTCATGAACTCGCTCAGTTCAAAGTTCGGCTTTCTGACGGGTACAACTCAGCCCAGATGAAACGGGCGCTTCAAAAAGGGATTTCAGAACTCGAAGTCGAATGGGACTTGAAACCGATGCCGATTAGTGAGCGATTCGAGAAGCAAGGGAAGGGAAGCTACGTCGTCCGTTTCGATCGGAAACCCAAACGCCGGTTTGCAGATTTGCCAGCGATGACGCAGAACCTCGTTCAAAGTCCGATTGATTCCGGTTCGCTTGAGACGACACTCACCAAACGCGGCATTGGCCCCGCTACCGCTGCGGAACTTGTCGAGACCGTTGCAACGGACACGGTGAAGTCGATGATCGAACTCTATGACTGGTACAACTTGAACGGCCAAACGCGCGGAGCCGGCTTCCTTGTTCAAGCAATCAAGCGTCCCGAGCAAATCAAATTCCCCAAAGGGTTTCAAAGCTCAACTCAGATAGCCGCTAAAAACACTGCCGAGAAAAACCGTATCGCCTCAGAACGGAAATTTCAGACGCAAAGAGAGCGAGCAGGGCAGGAACGAGAGAAGAAGCGAATTGACGCATTTTTGAGCTTCTGGCGAGCCCTGTCTCCAAAGTGCCAATATGACTTCGAGCGGGAAGCAATCGACCAAGCAGAGCCCTCGAAGCGCCAAGGATACTCACGATCCCAAGGGCAAGGCGGAAAACTTTTTGACCACTACCGCACGATCATCCTCCGCGATCACTTTGAACGAACAAAGGGTTCGGTCTAGCTCATCAATTTTTCCAGAGCTGCTGATACGCTCATAGCGGCATTTGTCAATCGCCTCACGCACGCTAAGCGTCTAGAAAATCAAGTGTTGCGCATCGTTTGTCGCTGCTGTGGGACTTGGCGCCTTGTCAGCGTGCAAGCCTGCTTGCTGGCTTGCTATCCAACTTGCAGCATCACGAACGACCGCTGAAATTGCCTCTTCGTTCTCGACGAAGAAATTTGGCGAGTAACCTTCCTTGCCAGAACTCTTTGCTTTCCAAGATCGACTTAGGGAAAAGTCATAGTACTCAAATCCACTCGGTGCTTGTCGCTTCCAAATGTTCGCGGCAATGGCACCTTGCCGAACAGTTTTGACAGGCTTCATTGCGGCTTTTTTCGTTGATTCACTACTCATCGTTACCTCATGTTGATGGTTTCTAATTCCCGAGCCAATATCACGGAATTGAAAAACCGTCAAGCTTGAGCGTGAATCCTTCTCGTAGACCGGTGTGAAGATTGCGTCTTGGAAAGACAGTCGTAAGTGCCCATCAAGAACGTCATTTTTCTGCGCCCAAGCGTTGCTCGGGATCACCACGCACCAGACAACCAACAGAATCAACTTCGCCAAGTTCATCACATTCTCCTGAAGTGTTTTCGGGAAGGGACTCTTTCACGCCGCCCCACGATACGAACGTCGAAGAAGTTGTCGAGTTCCCATGGTTGACCATTTTGGTCGGTAATGATACTGGCCGAAGTTCAAGCGAGAAATCGCTGGTCGTCATGCTTATTGCAAACGTCGTCGCCACAATCCCGACCGCCAATACGGCGATCGGTCAACGGCGACACGCTGACGTCGAAAACGATTGGAGTGGCAGATCCCGGTAAACCAAGTCTCATCAGCTTGGCTAAGGGGTATCTGTATTGTCAGAACAAGCAAGTTCGCTACTTGCCCCTGGCTGCCGCTCTTCGAGCTGGGTGCATCGAGAGGTGCTCGCCCAGTTCAAAGGAGGCTCGTTGGAGTAATCCTTGTAGGTTCACGCTCACGTCGTATGTGAGAAGAACCAACGCGAGAGTAATCCCACCGTTCTATCCTATATCCATCCAACGTGGCTTAGGCATCTTGCTTGAGAACAGACTGGTTTAGAAATCAGTCCCACATTTGATCTTTTCAAAAACAACATGAATACGGGCGAGGCGGAAACACTTGGATCGACGATTGACGTCGTCATCCAAGCCGTCAGCGAACAAAGCGGGTGAGGCAGGTTGCCAAATCCCGTCACGGGGACCGTGGGCTTTGGCGTTTGCCAGAGTTCCTTTAACCGTGCTGGCGTGGGGAGCTGTGAACCTGG
>CAXBHV010001088.1:0-3216 GCA_963974855.1 uncultured Rhodopirellula sp.
CTTAACTATCCACCCATGTTTATCTTGTCGCGCAACTCCGACCTGATTGTTAGTCGTCGGGTAGCTTTGAATTGGTCAGTTAGCGTTACATCTCGAAGTTTTTGGCTCCCCACGTAACCCTCACGAGTAGCAATCCATGTCCTTTCCAACCCGCAATTGGTGGCAGCAAACTTTGTTGACGCTGGATCAGTTGACGGTTTGCACACGCAATATCGTGCGAGGACCTGTTTCACGCCGCTCGTGGCAACGCGGGCTCGAACTGTCTCATCTTGAGCCGCGGATTTTGTTTAGTGCAGCGCCGATGGACGTTGCCGCAGCAGACCCTGCCGACGATTCGGCAGTGATGGTGGCAGAGGCTGACCCCGCAGAAAGCAGTTCCTCGTCGGCCGACGGAGCCTCGCAGAACGAGACCGCTCAGGCCGCCGTCGAGATCGTGGTGGTCGATTCACGCGTCCAGGACCTTGAACAATTACTCGAGGATCTTGGCCAGTCGGAGCGTAATTTCGAAGTCTTTGTGTTGGACGCTCAGCGGGATGGCGTGGACCAAATCAGCGAGATTCTTGCGGGTCGATCCAACGTTTCGTCGCTACACATTGTCTCGCACGCCGAAGATTTTGCCGTTCGTTTGGGCAATGTTTGGCTCAGCAGCGAGAATCTTGATGGCTACGCCGGCCAGATCGCAGGATGGAATTCATCGCTAAACGTAGACGCTGACATTCTGTTTTACGGATGTGACCTAGCATCGGGCGAGAGCGGTCGCACGTTGATCGATTCGGTTAGCACGCTAACCGGGGCCGATGTCGCCGCCAGTGATGACGACACGGGATATGCCAATTTTGCTGCCGATTGGGACTTGGAATACCGCACGGGCGAGATCGAATCCGAGGTCGCGTTCAGTTCCGAACTGCAACAGAATTGGGTTGGCAAGCTGAGCACAATCACGGTCACCACGTTTACGGATGAAGTTTCCGCAAACGGTTTCACCTCGCTTCGCGAAGCGATTATCGCCGCCAATGCGGGCAGCGGTGGGGATACGATTGTATTGGGTGCGGGGACCTACACGCTATCGATCACGGGGACCGACGAGGATTTTGCCGCGACGGGCGATTTGGATATTAGTAAAAGTGTCACGATCACAGGCAATGGCGTCGGTGCGACGACGATTGACGGGGGAGGTATCGATCGGGTTTTTGACGTCATTTCAGGAACAGTGCAGATCAATTCGCTGACCATCCAAGGCGGTAATGTCAACGCGGCTTCCCCCGGTAATGGTGGCGGAATACGGGTGTTTAGCGCTGCCGACGTCACGGTCAACAACGCCGTCCTAAGCGGTAACGCAGCAAGAAATGGGGGAGCAATCGATAACGCTGGTACGCTTCACCTGACAGATGTCACGCTTAGCGGAAATACAACAGCACAGAACGGGGGCGGATTGGCGTCCACGGGTGACGCTACGTTATTGCGGGTCACGGTCAGCAATAACACCGCGATTGGAACACTCGGTGGCGGCATCGAGATCAACCGCGGCACATTGATTGCAACCAACCTCACGGTCAGCGGAAATAGCTCGGGTAGCTCCGGGGGCGGAATTTCTTCGGTCCGTGCCATCACGTTGCAAAACTCCACAATCACCAACAACACCGCCAACTTTGGTAGCGGAGTTTATCTTCAGGGAAGCGGAAGCGCGAGCGTTCGCAACACCATCATCGCTGGCAATAATACGTCCGCGGACATTCAAGGGATATTCACCTCTCAAGGCAACAACTTGATCGGTAACAAAGGAACCGCAACTGGATTTACCGACGGTACGAACGCCGACCAAGTAGGCACCAATGGCTCACCCTTGGATCCACTGTTGGGGGATTTGCAAGACAACGGGGGCACCACATTCACTCATGCCTTACTCGCCGACAGCACGGCGATTGACGCGGGAACATCGACGGGGGACCCGGGCACAGATCAACGCGGAATTGCCCGCGTGGGTGCGACGGACATCGGAGCCTTTGAATTTACAGGCTTTGGCAACAATGCTCCCACCGACATCACTCCCAACTCGTTTGCCGTGAATGAAAATGTGGACACATCCAGCGGGTATTCGCTCGGCATCTTAACCGCGACCGATCCCGACTCGGGAGAGAGCTTTACATATTACATTCGTTCCGGCGGCGACTCTGATAAATTTTCAATCGGCGGCGTTAGCGGCGATGAATTGATTTTGACCGACGGGATTTTGGATGCCGAGACAACAAGTAGCTACAGCGTGAACCTTCGCGTTACGGATTCGGTCGGCAATCAATATGACGAAACGATTTCGGTGAATGTCAATGATCTGAACGATGCCCCCGTGATCACATCCAACGGTGGGGGAGCGACGGCGAGTGTCAATGTTGCCGAAAACCATACTGCGGTAGCGACCGTTGTTGCCACGGATGAGGATTTACCCTCGCAAACATTGACCTATTCGATTAGCGGCGGTGACGATGCGGCAAAATTCACCATCAATGACTCGACTGGCGTGCTGAGTTTTATCGCCGCACCTGACTTTGAAACACCCACCGATGTCGGTGGCGACAATGTGTATGACGTCATTGTCGAGGTGACCGATGGCTCGTTGACCGACAGCCAAGCGATTGCCGTTACAGTCAACGACTCGGTGGAATCTGGACTGCCATCGGACAGCATTCTGATCAGTACCGACGAAAACGTAACCTCCAGTGGTGCTCCGGGATTATCTGCCTGGGACGCAGGAGAAGTGATCGAGTTTGGCAGCATCGCCAGCCTGGACCCTGTGGCGGGAACAACCAGTGGTAGTTTTGCGAGTCTGTTTAATCTGACGTCGTTTGCTCAAGACGGCGCAGCCGATATCGAGGCGCTGCATTATGTCACCGAAGACATCACGATTGGAAACACCACCACGTATGATCTGCAAGCGGGGGATGTGCTGTTCGCGACTCGCGATATCGAAACACTGATCAGCAATAACACATTGGCGGTGACACGCAATGACTTGATCGTCTTTCGGCCCGATGCCACAGGCAATTACAGCTCGGGAACCTTCACGATTTTGCTGAAAAATCCCGTAGCTCTCGGTTTTCATGCTGTGACATTGATAACGCAAGACACCCTCGTCGGCGACGTCACGTTATCAAAAGGCAGTTTCTTGCTGGCTCATACCGATTCGCTTCAACATCACAAAATCCAATATTATACGCCGGA
>CAXBHV010001089.1:0-3214 GCA_963974855.1 uncultured Rhodopirellula sp.
CATGGTTCCGCCCATCAGCTCGACGAGCCCTTTGCTGATCGAAAGCCCCAGCCCCGGGCCGCCATATCGGCGACTGGTCGAGCTGTCCATCTGCGAGAACGCTTGGAACAATCGATGGATGCGATCTTGAGGAATCCCGATCCCGGTGTCGGTGATCGAGAACCGGATGGTCGCTTCGCTATCGGTCAACTGCTGAGGCTCGGCAAGCAGTGTGACTTCGCCTCGATCGGTGAATTTGATTGCGTTGCCAATCAGATTCACCAGCACTTGGCGCAGACGGTTGCTGTCGCCAGACAATATTAATGTCGCAGGGTGATCTAAATGGTAAAGCAACTCGATCTGCTTATCGGCCAAACGCGTTGGCATCAATGTCATGACATCATCGAGCAGTTCCAACAAATCGAAACGATACTGGTCCAATTCCAGATGACCTGCTTCGATTCTCGAGAAATCCAGAATGTCGTTGATTAACGTCATCAATGCTTTGCCACTCGATTGGCATGCGCTGACAAATCGTTGTTGCCGGGCATCGAGTCTCGTTTCGGCAAGCAACTCGGTCATTCCGATCACCCCGTTTAGCGGAGTGCGCAGTTCATGACTCATCGCGGCCAGAAACTCGCTTTTGGCCAAGTTGGCTTTTTCAGCGACACGTTTTGCCGATTGCAATTTTGCATGGGATTCTTTTTGCGCCGTTGCATTCAATACGAAACAGAGCGTCAGATCGTCTTCGTCATCAATGTGGGTGGCACCAATTACGACCGGCACACGCGTTCCGTCTTTACGAATCAACTCTTTCTCATAAGGTTTGACGGCGCCGGTGGCCAGCAGTTCCGTCGTTGCCTGTTCGTCACGAGGCAGATATTCGTGGGGGGTCATTTCTCGCCAATCCAGTAACCCCGTCTCTAATTCAGCACGCGAACAACCGACGATGCGGAGCATTTCATCATTGGTTTGAACGACTTCGCCATCGAGGTGAATCATCGCAATCCCAACAATGTCTGATCGCAAGAACCGTTCGAAGCGTTGTTGCTGTTGCCGCATAGCAATTTCGGCATTTTTTCGCTCGGTGATATTGACCTGCGTCCCAATAAACTGAGTCAATTCACCGTGTTCATCAAAGACGGGATCGATCGTCAAATCAATCCAATACTTCTCGCCCGACTTGTTGTAATTGATAATTTCTACCGCGACGCTCTCCGCACGTCTGACCGTTTCGTTGATCAAATGAAGGGTGCTGAGATCGGTCTCGGGGCCTTTCAATAAGTTGCTAGGATATTGCCCCAACACTTCCTCCAACGTGTAGCCGGTCAAGTACGTAAACGCATCGTTCACCCACTCGATTCGCCCCTCGGAATCACAGATCACCACCGAGTGTTTGGTTTTGCTTGCCACCAGCGACAGCTTGCGAATTTGCGAGGTGTATTCGCGTAGTTTTGCATCGGCATCTTTTCGCTGCTGAATATCTTCAACCACCGCGATAAAGTGTTTAGGATTGCCAGTCACATCACGCACCAACGAGACCGTCAGCTTTCCCCAAATCTGACTTCCGTCTTTGCGGAGATAACGTTTTTCCATCGAATAGGAATCAATTCGCCCGTCGAGCAGAAAGTGCACTTTATCCAAGTCGGCATTCAGATCATCTGGGTGCGTCAGATCTTGAAACGTAAACTGCAACAACTCTTCGCTGCTATATCCCAAGATGTCGCAAAGCCCTTTATTGACACGTAACCATTGACCAATGGGTGATACGTGAGCAATACCCATCGCAACCTGTTCGAATGTGCTTTGGAAGTTGTTCTGACTCTCCCAGACCGCGTCATCTTGAAGCTGCTGCTGTGTGAAGTCGAGACAGACGCCAACAAATCGCTCTGGCTTTGCGTTCGTGCCATAAACAACCGTCCCCTTGGCGCGCACGTAATGAATAGTCCCATCACCATGCAACACGCGATATTGGGTGTCGTAGCGACATCCGGTGCGAAGGCTTTCATTGACAAGCTTGGAGACCCGTTCACGATCGTCCGGATGAAGTGCTGCGACGAATAGCTCGAAGTCGATTTTCACATCGGGGTTGACTCCTAAAATCTGACGCGTTGTGCTGTCCCAGGTAAACGAATCGCTATTGAGGTCCCACTCCCAGATTCCGACACATCCTGCTTCTAACGCCAAACTGAGCCGCTCTTTACCCTGCTGCAACTGTTTGGTGAGCAGCGCGGCCGAGGGAATTTTCAGAGCGGCCGGCGTGACACGCACGAGCATCAGTACGGTGGCCCAAGAGATCACCGCCGAACAAGCCTTCATTAATCCTGATAACCGATAGACAGGCCACCAAAAGATTCCAGCTTCGATCAGATGCGTGATGCCACAGGAAAGAATGAACGCGGCGAACAACCAAATCACTCGGGGAAAAGGTAAGTCGCGACGATGAAGCAAAAACCCCATCAATACAAGCGGAATGGCAAAGTAGGCGCCAAAGATCGCGATATCCGAAACGATGTGAAGCCACCCCACATCGGCCGACCATGTGCCGCAGTACCAACGTGCTGGAAAATCGCGGGTGTCAACCAGTTTCGAGAAAAACGTGGCGACTCCCTCAGCACGAAATTCACGCTCACCGCCTGCAGCGATGGCGACTGTCGAACAATCACCATCGCCACAGCAACTCGCGAGGGAACCTAAATCACCAGAGGTGGGGGGCATGTCCGAAGCACTCGTTCGAGAAGCCAGCAACAACAGAACGCAGACCGCCCCCACCAAGACGTTCGTATTCGATATGCAGCGATCTTCATTTGATTTGACGACGCCAAATCTCAGACACGAACTCACAGCTTGCCCCCCGCGAGAATTCCGAATAGTTTTAATACGTCTCCGCTCAGCGAACGGGGGACGCTAAAAAAACTTAGGTTGCTATTCGCAAAGACCAACTAAACAGGCGGGTTTCCGCACGGATTCACCGAACATTACAAAGGAATTCAAGCCACTCACTTCGTGTTCACGCAAACAATTACGGTTGAGGAAATACCTTAGCCCTCACAAAGATCATCGTGAGCAACGAATCTCACTCACGAGCTGACTTCATTTGCAACCAACTACACCCTGTCCACAGAGGCATGAGCTAGCTCCCCATACCGCAATCAATTTCTTCGCGAAAAATTCATCTTCGAGAGCATCCAAACTTTTGCGGAATGTACGATTCTTCCGATCGTTAAGTGGCAAC
>CAXBHV010001090.1:0-3213 GCA_963974855.1 uncultured Rhodopirellula sp.
CGGATCCGTAATTCTGGTTCTCGGTGTGATGGTGGGCGCACTGATGCATCGTTAGTCCTTAACACGGGTGATCACGCGAACGATGAAGGGCTCGTTACCACATTTATAGGCAAACAGGCAAATTTTGTTAGCCGTGGGGCACAAGTCCTCTGGTATTTCACATCGCTATTTTAGCCAAGACCGGTCGAGGCCTGACGTCGCGCCGATACGAAACTGGATCGCACGGGGCAGCCTCTTCGGCTCACGCGAGGGGCACCAAAGCGTGATTATCGATGCAATCGCTGCCATCCGCAATTCAATACGGTGGGGGGAGACAAGTTTCGGCAGGCCCGAATCGATTCGCTCAACTCTGACCTACGGTTCCCTATGAGAGCCGATTGACTCTTAGCGAGTCATTTCACAAACCTTTGCCGCAGACGAGATCATGCCCCAAACCAAATCACGCCGTAGCCGTACGCTTGTTGATAAAGAAGTCCAAGGTGGACTGCTTCGTAAGATCGCGATTCACTGGATCGTTTTCTTCGTTTGCAATGCGATCGCATTGACTATCTGGATTCGGTTATTCGAGCAACCCGATGCCAATTGGAGGCAAACGTTCGCGGACACGGTGCGACGCTTCATGCCGTTCTTCGTGATCACAATGGCGCTTATCCCCGCCTTTGTTTGGGACACGTTGAAGCTCACTAACCGTTTTGCTGGCCCGATTTTGCGACTGCGAAGTGCGTTAGCCGACGCTCGCTCGGGCCATGCGGTGGCTCCACTGCACTTTCGCAACGACGACTTTTGGCAAAATATTGCTGCGGACTTTAACGCGGTTATCGAGCGTGTGAATCCTGTCACGCAAAGTGTCACGCCTTCCTCGGCAACTGACACCGAGGTTTAAGATCCATGACAACAACAATCCAATGTCACGTTCCTGAATTCGACCCGCCGCGTACGAGCGGAATCGAGGCACTCGCTTACACGAGTTGCCGGAGCAACCGAAACGGTGCCCGCCGACAATCTCGCCGAGCCGTCGCGGCAGCCGAGTTCGCCGTATGTTTGCCGATACTGGTACTACTGGTGTTTGGCTCGATCGAAGCGAGTAGCTTCATTTTCCTGAAACAAGCACTCAGCGTTGCAGCCTACGAGGGGGCACGCGAAGCGGCCTTGAGCAGTTCAACGGCCACCGCCGCCGAAGATCGTGCCACTAATATCCTCACCGCACGAAACGTGCGTGGTTTCGCAGTTCGGTTTCCTGATCGTAATCCCGAGACAGCCAAACGGGGTGAAGAGATCGCGGTTGAAATCGTGGCGTCTACGCAACCGAACAGTCCGCTGGCAGGCCAGTTTATTTCCAATCGAGACTTAGTTGCACGCGTCGTGATGTTGAAAGAATAATAATGATGAACCATTCAGCCCCTCAATTTTGTTTGCGTCGAGCGGATTTGCCGCGCGCTGCCTCGCGGCGTCGCGGTGCAATGCTGGTTTTGATCGTGATTATGATGGTCGCGTTCATGATGGCAGTGACCTTCTCGGTCGATATCGCTCAGATGCATCTAGCGAGAACGGAACTACGCAGTGCAACCGATGCGGCCGCCAAGGCTGCAGCACTCGAATTGTCGCAATCGTTTAACGAAGGACTTGCGATTCGTCGAGGCCAACAGGTCGCACTTCGTAACACCGTTAATGGCGAACCGTTGATCGTCGATGCGAGTGACTTTTCGTTCGGAGCGAGTCGCGAAGCAGCTTCGGGGAAATTCGAATTTACCCCCAACCAAAGCCCGATTAACAGTGTCAAGGTTAACGGCAAACGGACACAGGATTCAACCGCGGGTGCAGTTCCGATGTTCTTTGGCAACATGGTTGGGTTTGAGTTCTTCGAACCTCAAATGTTATCAACAGCGACCTATATCGAACGCGATGTAGTGCTTGTCGTTGACCGCAGTGGTTCGATGGCAGGACAAAAGATCGATGATCTACGAGACGCCATCAATATCTTTACCAGCACGCTCGAGGATACACCGGTCCAAGAACAAGTCGGTTTGGCGTCGTATAACGACCAAGCCCGAGAGGACGTGCAATTAATTGACGATTTGAATCTGATCACGCGTGCGATGGCCGCAATGCCGGTCGGCGGATTCACCAGTATCTCGCGAGGTATGGATGCGGGGCACAAAATTATGAACCGCAGTCGTGACGCGAAATTTGTTGAAAAAACGATGATTGTCATGACCGACGGTAAGCACAATCGTGGGCGTGAGCCGCGTGAATCGGCTGACGAAATTGCTCGTGATGGGATCACGATTCACACGATCACTTTTGGTGCCGGAGCCGACGTTACTCGGATGCGTGAAGTGGCGACGATTGGCAATGGAAAATCGTTCCATGCTGTCAGCGGTGATGATTTGCGACGTATCTATCGCGAGATCGCCCTCACCCTGTCCACCATGATGACCGAATAGATTTTGAGCCGCTCAGCGGATCTAAACCTCACACTTCACTCAACTGTTTTGGCAAAAAAGTTCATGACCAAAGTAAGACAACGACGCCAACGACGAGGCGCAGCCTTGGTTGAATTTGCGATCGTCGTTCCGATCCTATTCCTGTTTTTCTTTGCGGCCTTCGAGTTTTGTCGGGCTGCAATGATTCGTCACACCGCAGACAACGCAGTCTACGAAGCCGCGCGGACAGGCATGCTGCCTGGAGCCACCGCCGAAGAAACGGAAGCGAAAGCTTTGGGAATTCTCAATTCGCTTGGCCTTGCTAACGTACGAGTGCAGGTTACCCCCAAGACGATTAAACGCGATACACGTGAAGTGACCGTGCGAGTGGAAGTGCCGATGGAAGGCAACAGCTTTGTTCCGATCAAGTACGTCAAAGACGAGATCACTCGTGAACTGACCATGCGTCGCGAAGGCATGAAGTAGTTCACGAAGCGGATGTTAGCTCGGCGAACAATGCCGCCAAACGCTGGGCTGTGATTTCAATCGAATGTTTCTCCACTACATTCGCGAGCCCCGATGTGACCAATTGCTGACGATGTGAATGGTCTTTGGCCAACCGATCGATGCCGCTGATTAAGGCACGATGATCGTTGGCGGGGACCACGATGCCGCCACCAGTCGAGCCAATCAATTCACCGAAAGCGCCATGGTCGGGCAGCACTACCGGAACTCCTGATGCGATTGCCTCAAGTGCAAACAGCCCCTTGGGGTCTTCGTATTCCGTCGG
>CAXBHV010001091.1:0-3212 GCA_963974855.1 uncultured Rhodopirellula sp.
CGCAGCGATACGGAATCAAACTTCGCTCGACAAAATTGTTTTGCCGATCGACGCACGACGCCTGAAAATCGCCACGGCGTTCATATTCTATAGACCCCATCGATCTACTTCCCCATTGGAATGAAACTGACATGATTCGACGAACACATCTTGGGCTGGTGCTCGCATTTTCGGTGCTACCACTTTCGCTCGGCTATGCGGATGTCTCGCTGCCCGCAATTTTTTCGGACCATATGGTTTTGCAGCAAGATACGAAAGTTCCCGTTTGGGGTTGGGCCGAGCCGGGTGAAGAAGTGCGAGTGGAGATCGGAGACCAGACGAAAACGGTGAAAGCGGGGGAAGACGGAAGTTGGTCGCTGAAACTCGATTCGCTGAAGCCGGGCAAACCCACCACGATGAAGGTTGCTGGGAATAACGAGATCACGATCAACGATGTCTTGGTGGGCGAAGTGTGGCTAGGGTCGGGCCAGTCGAATATGGCGATGACGGTCAACCGAGCGAAAGACTTTGCGGGTGAACAGAAGAAGGCGGACCTTCCATCCATCCGCATGTTCAAAGAAACCTCAGGCAGCTCGCCCACGCCGGCAAAAGAAGGCAACGGGGAATGGCAAGTGTGTTCAGCGGATACCGTAGGCGGTTTCTCTGCAACGCTGTTTTTCTTTGGTCGCGAGATTCACTCCGAAGCGGATGTACCCGTCGGTTTGATCAATTCCTCAGTCGGTGGCACACCGATTGAAGCGTGGATCGATGCCGACGCGCAACGTGCTAACGAAGATTTGCAACCGTTCTTTGCCGCAACGCAAGGACGAAAGCCAGTGGATTTGGCGACTCTAAAAGCGAATTACGAACGGGCACTCGAGCGTTATCAAGCCGCCGCGAAAAAGGCAAAAGTCGAAGGAAAGCCGCTGCCCCGAAAGCCTCGTGATCCTGTTGCGGCGCAATCTCGCAAAGGCAACTTGGGCGGTCTGTTTAACGGCAAAATTGCGCCACTGATTCCGTATGCGATTCGTGGTGCGATTTGGTATCAAGGCGAAGCGAACTCAACCCCTGAAAAGGCAAAGTATTATCAGTATCAATTGCCTTTGCTGATTCAAGATTGGCGGAAACGGTGGGGCTATGATTTTCCGTTCGCTTGGGCCCAATTGCCAAATTACTCCGGCAATGGGCGTGATTGGCCGACCGTTCGCGAAGCGATGCTGAAGACGTTGTCGGTTCCCAAAACGGGGATGGGAATCAATATAGATATCGGTGATACGAAAGACATTCATCCAAAAAACAAGCAAGAAGTCGGGCGTCGACTTGCTCTGTGGGCACTCGGTACGGTTTACGAAGCCGAGGTAGCGGCCGTCTCGGGCCCGCTGCCAGATGGCCATGTGGTCCAGGGTGATAAGATCGTCGTTCGCTTCAAACATGCCGAAGGACTCGAGTCGAGCGGCGGACCGCTGGTCGGATTTGAGATCACCGGCGACGGCGAAAATTGGCACCCCGCCGAAGCTGAGATCGAGGGTGACAGCGTCGTCGTTTCGAGCAAAAAGGTCGACCAGCCCACTGCGGTCCGCTATGCCTGGACCAACGACCCTAAAACGAATTTGTTCAACGGAGCGGGGTTACCTGCAACTCCCTTCCGAACGCATCCGTAGTCAAACAGCCGTAACGAGTCTCCTCCCTCCTCACTTTCCCCCCGTAGGTTATTCGTGATGTTTGATCGACGCCAGTTTATCGGTTCGCTTGCCGGAACAGCGGCACTCACGGCCTCTTCCCGTTTGGTGGGAGCAGCGGAATCGATAACGCGTGATCCCGTAAGCGACTTGACAACGCGATTGAACTCTAAAATCGACAAGTCGCGTGAGGTGGCTCTGGGGGTGTTGAAACCGTCGACGGCCGAACTCGAGCGTGGATTGAAATTGCATGCTGAGTCAATCGTGTTTGATGCGTATGGCTTTGGCCCACGTGCAGCGATCGACGGAGCGGAATTTGCTGCTCAGGCGGAAGCGGGAGCGTCAGCGGAGGAATTGAAGGATTTGCGTGAAGAGATGACGATGACGCGGTTCGTGACCGATCCGGTGGAGCAACAAGAATTCCGCGACGCGTGGCGAGCATCCGGAGTGACATGCGTGTTTAACAATGCAGGCGAGGAAGGCCAGGATCCGCTACGGTTGATCAAGCGTTTGGCACGTCACATTTACGCGACCGATCTGATGCGAGGTTTCGTGTCCAAGGCGGCAGTGCCAAGCGACGTCACCGCGGCGAAGCAGGAAGGACGGCATTGTTACTACTTCACCGGCAACGGCGTCCCGTTAGCACAGCAATGGTTGTCGGTCGAAGATGAACTTCGTTACGTCCGCATCTTCCACCAGTTGGGAATTCGGATGATGCATTTGACCTACCAGCGTCGCAACATGATTGGCGACGGTTGTGGTGAAAAGAGTAACGCGGGGCTAAGTGATTTCGGGCACCGTGCGATCGCGGAGATGAATCGCGTGGGGGTGATCCCCGATTGTGCTCATAGTGGATGGCAAACGAGTCTCGAAGCGGCGCAGTCGTCGTCGCGTCCCGTGGTGGCAAGCCATTCAACATGCGAAACGCTCTACTCGCATTTTCGCAGCAAACCGGACAATGTGATCAAGGCGATTGTGGATTCGGGCGGCTACATCGGGATCTGCTGCATCCCTCGCTACCTCGGAGGTGATGGTAACATCAACGCCTTGTTGGATCACATCGATTATGTGATCAAAAAGTTTGGTCCCGACGCGGTCGCGATCGGAACCGATGTTTCCTATACGTCGCAAGCATCGGTTGCCGAGCAGGCAAAAGTTCCTAAGCGTTCACGTCAACGCGAAGATTTCAGAATGCTTTGGCCGAAAGATAATTTCAAAACCACGGGGGCAATGAACGAGAGTATCGCGTGGACGAATTGGCCACTGTACACGGTGGGACTTGTCCAGCGTGGCCACAGTGACGAAGTGATTCGTAAAGTCATTGGTGGGAACGTAATGCGAGTGCTCGAACAATCGATGGATATTCGTTGATCGCTCCGCGATCAGAACGATGAATCGCGGGATGAACCACGACATCAATGGATCCGATGCTCCTTAGCCGAACGCGGTGAAGCGTTTCGTTGCGGAACTCGTCAAAGGCTTGTTGAATTAATCCAAATGCAAATCGCAACGGTGAGCCGTGGGCCGTAAGGCACCGGGTAGCGCGTGGGACCC
>CAXBHV010001092.1:0-3208 GCA_963974855.1 uncultured Rhodopirellula sp.
GTTTGCTGGCTCGTCGATTGGTCGAAGCCGGGGTGCCGTTTATCGAGGTTGACTTGGGCGGCTGGGATAACCACGGTGATATTCATGCCACGCTGAAAGACAACAAGCTGCCGATTCTCGATAAAGCGATGAGCGCACTCGTCGAAGATCTGGAACAGCGTGGATTGCTGCAGGATACTGTGGTAATGTGGATGGGTGAATTTGGACGTACTCCCAACATTAACGCCGGAGCGGGTCGCGACCACTTTGCGCGGGCATGGTCTTGTGTGGTTGGTGGGGCCGACATCAAGGGCGGCTTGGCGGTAGGCGCGACCAGCAGCGACGGGTCGGCTGTGGAAACCGAACCGTACAGTTCCGAAGACCTGATGACGACGGTAGTCAAAGGACTAGGAATTTCGACCGAAAAAACCTTTACTAGTAAGAACGGTCGACCGATGAAGATCGCTGGTGGCGGTAAGATCATTCGCGAACTCGTGTAATTAATGCAGTGCCAAAGTCGGATGGATCGCAACGAAAACCCAGCCTCTCTGCAGTGGATGAAAGTCATCCTGATAATGCGGAGGGAGGTCTTCGTAGCTCCATCACTGGCTCGAGCGTCTGTGATCCCCATGTTGACCTGACTCCCGCCGAACTGATCGAACGTCACCAACGTGGGGTTTGGCGGTATCTGAGAATGCTCGGTTGCGACAGTGCCACCGCGGACGATTTGACTCAGGAAACGTTTTTACGTGTGTTGCGGCAAGGAAATTTCACGCAACACAACGACGCCGCGACGTCAGGCTATCTGCGCCGCACAGCCTACAATCTGCTAGTGTCACGGCACCGCAAACATGGTCGTGTTCAGACCGTTGCCGAGCCAGCGGTACTGGATGAGATCTGGAATCGCTGGGCGGGCAAGGATTTGACTGGCGATATCGCCGTCGATGCACTAAGAAATTGCATGGAATTGCTAACTGAGCGAGCACAATTGGCACTGCAGATGCGTTTTAGAGATGACATCAGCCGTGTGGAGATCGGAGCGGCGCTAGGAATTTCCGATCATGGTGCACGGAATTTGATGCAGCGAGCAAAGCAACAACTCCGAGATTGTGTCGAGGAAAAGCTGCAAGCCACGAAAATATAAGATGAATCGAAAAATTTCCCCTAACGACGAACTGGCGATTGACGCGTTTTTGGCCGAGTTACACGGCCAACCCGCTCCCGATTTGTCCAAGCAGATATTGGCCCAATGGAGTGAAATCTCGGTTGTCAACGATTCGCGAGCGGATGTCGCCACGGCATCGCGTGATCAGGGTGTCGAGGTTGCGGCAAGTCGTCGCAGTGTCGTGATGGACAAGCCTTCAACCCATGGCGTTTGGAAATTTGCGATCGCGATCGCTGCGATTGCTGCTGCGGTTTTAGTATTTGTTTGGATTGGACGCGATGCGACCAATCCAAATGGCAAACGGAAAGCCTTTGAACTTGCTGCTAGCGATCCGCGGAACACCCATTCAACGACGACCAAGCCAACTCAGACACCTCAACCGCTAGAAATTGCTCAAGTTACCCCGGTGACGCCCACCCCAGACAGCTCGCCAAACAACGCGTCGGGTAATCCGACAACGGTGCCGGATCCGAATGACTCGCCAAAGTCAGCCGAGCGAAAGCCGTTAAAAGGCATCCCGTTAGCGATGGAATCATCGTCGGAACCTTCGCTTCCAGATGTCAAATCACTTTCGGATGGGAACGAGCCAAAAATCGACGCACCGCCTCGGAGCAAGGTGCCGACGATGGCACCAGAGAAACTGAAGGCCGTAACGCTTGTCGCCAAGCAAATCGACACCAATTTGCACGACTATTGGTCCTCGATTGGCATTCAAGCGGCACAGGAAGCGGAAGTGGCAGAGATCACTCAGCGGTTGTCGAGTGTTTTAGAGATCACGGTTCCCGAAAACGCGATCGAATCAGCCGAATCGTTTGAACGGTTCCTTTCCGATCCCGAGATTGCGAGAGGCGCGGCGTCTCAGTTTATGACCGTTGTCACCGAGGGTGGATTCAAAAAACTCGATCCTGAGAATCAATCATTGCTGGTGAAAGAGCTGGCGAATTGCTTTGAATCAAACCAACCGTTTGACGAGACGCTGGCGGATTGGATCAGTGGCGATAGCGAAAATTCGCTGCGTTGGTATTCAGCAAACGCTGACGACGGCGTTCATCCACTGGCTCGTCGTCTTGCAACGTTAACCATGAATGTGGACGTGCGATGCATCAAATGTCACGACTCGATCATTGATAGTCGTGGTACCCAAAGCGAATACTGGGCGTTCACGGGACTTTTGGAACGGAGCGTGACACGCAAGAACAAGAAAGTGGTTTCGATTACAGCGGATCGCACTAAAGATGATCTCGTTTTCTTCGAAACACTCGACGGACTGCAAAAAGTTGTCGAAGCTGGGGTTCCAGCGGGCTGGATCGCTGGCAGTGGCAACACCGCAGCGATGGATCTAAAACAGTGGTCACAACGCGTTGTTGGCTCTCGCGAACTTGCCCGTGGGGTCGTGAACTCGATGTGGCGAATGATTCACGGACGTCCACTACGAGGTTCAGTTGTCGATTTATCAACGCCTCCGCATACCGAATCACTCGGTTCGCTCGAGCGACGCTTGGTGGATGATCTAATTGATTCGCGTTTCAATATCGCACGAACTTTAGCGTTAGTCGTCTCGACACCATCCACACGTCGATCGGTTCCGCTGCCCCTTCGAGCCGACCAGATTGCGATGGCAAGCCAAGCCGAAATCGATCATGGAAACATGTTGGTGGGTGCTTTCGCAGCGACAGCACCTCAGCACGCATCGTTGCCCGTAGGCAAGCGAGTTCGCTTTGCAAATCAATCGGTTGGCATTAGCTTGGATGCGATTCGCAAAGAGACAATGCTCTTAGCGCAAACGCTCGACGCATCGAATTCGAATGCGAAACCCAAAAACTCAGAAACGAAAGCCCCTGCAAAGGCGAACGTTACCATTGAGCAGTTTCCTGCCGATGCAGCCGGTCCTCCAGTTCAATGGTTGACGTTGATCGACGAATTGGACCAAAAGGTAAACCACCTTGCTTATCTCGTCCCCATGCAACAGGTCCCAAAATCGGTCACTGAGGTAGTGGACAAGATGGTCACCGAAAAAACCGCCGAACCGCTTATCTTGCATCGTGTTTGGTGGATGATTCATCC
>CAXBHV010001093.1:0-3207 GCA_963974855.1 uncultured Rhodopirellula sp.
GTTTGTAACGCAGAGATCGCAGTGTGTGTTGCCGGGGTGCCAGTCACTTTCTCTTGATAGGAACGGATCCAAAGCAAATTTGACAGCCGAATGAAGGACAGCCGAATCGTCCCTTTGAATTTATTCGTCTGTCCCCCATTCGTTTGTCAGAAACTTCTCGTCGCTGTCTGCAATCCGCTCGCGTGTTCAATGGCGGATTACGGCGGTGCAGCGAAGCTCGCAAACAGCTTATCTTGATGACATCGTGATCATGACCCGGCGACCATCGGCCATGATCGATATGAATGACCAGTGGTCGGCACAATGTACAAAGTAGGCATCCCCATGCGTTTATTAACGAGTCTTGCCTTGGCCCCATGGAGCCTATGCCTTTTAGTCGCTGCAGATGTTTATGCTGCAGACGCTTGCACCGTCAACAAGTCACACCCCCGCATTTTACTCAACAGCGGAAGCGTTATCAGCTTCTGTGTTGTCAACGTTTTTCGGTTCGTCAAAGAACGGGAACAGCTTTTTGATTTCGTCGTCGGTGGGTTGGTGGCCGTACTCGCAGATCTCGAACACTTCGGCGTACTTCACCGCTTTGCCGCGTTCTTCTCCGTACCAACGGATCAGCGTATCGCGATAATTACTTGATTCACCTCCCGCCCGATTGTTCCACACTTGGCGAATCTGCTCCAATCGCAAGTCCTTCATGCGGGCCGGCGGAGCTTGTGCGGCTATCTCAGCATTACCCAGTGCGCCGCCGTCGAACACCTGTGATTCCAATTCCGCAATCGCTTTGACCTTGGTTTCAAACGCATCGTCGATCGAGACGGCGATATCGGCAGTGAAAGGATACGGTTTTTGGAAGCGGTCGCTGGTGTACAAGAAGACCGGATTCTTTTCCAACGCGGGAACATCGGGGCAGAAAAACGGAACCGCAACCATGAAGGAGGCGTCCTGCACGAGAACGCCAACATAGCGATGATCGGGATGATAGTCCCACGGACGGTGTGCGATCACGACATCGGCTTTCCATTCACGAATCAGCCGCGTGATCTGGCGACGGTTCTCCAGCGTCGGCATCAACTCGCCGTCGTGAATATCCAACACCTGCGATGTCGTGCCCAAGATTTCCGCCGCTTTGCGAACCTCCTCTGTTCGTCGTTTCGCCAGTGCACCGCCCGACATTGCCCAATGCCCGATGTCGCCGTTGGTGACGGAAACCAGTTTTACATGATGCCCGAGTTGTGACCATTTCACACCACAGCCGCCCGCACGGTATTCGGCGTCATCGGGATGAGCACCGAAGACAATAATCCTAAGTTTGCCATCGTCTTCGGGTAGGTCACCGGCGACTGCGACAGAGGATGCGAGCGTGATCGTGGTCAGGAAACAGAGTAAGAATCGCATGTTTATTCTCTTTGAAGTTATGGGTGAACACTATTTGTCGTGGACCGCTCCGCAGGTACTCCCTGCAACGCTCGCGAGTTGCCTCGCAGCCCGAAAAGCTTGACGAGTATCGCTATGGAGCAACGGGTGTTAAGTTGCCTTTCCCGACGGTTGATAACCGCGTGCCGGGGATCGGGCGTTCTTGGGTTCCGTCGGGGAGTTGCCAGCCGACGGCGAAACAATCGTCGACCCTCGCTTCGTAATGCAGGGCCTCGATGTAGTATCGTTTGCCCGCTTCCAAGGTGATGGGCTTTGATTTTTGTTCCGGGTATTTGTCCCAGTTTCGTGACGGCGTCCAGCGGTCGAGCTGGATGATCCGTTTCTTGTCGCTCGGCGTTTCGTTGCTGCTGAGCCAGAGTTCCGCATGATCGTCTGCGGCCATTGAAAATACATAATTACCCGTTGCTGGTGGATGAATATAGCCGCGAATTCGCGAGCCGTATTGGTCCTTCCAATTGACGGGGCCCTCGAAACGCGTGAGCAAACCGCTGCCTGTTGGCTTGTCCGGAAACTGCTTGTGCTTTGTCAGGGCGTTGATGCCACTGCCTGATACTTCGTCCCAGTACTCGCGTTGGATGACGCCCGTGGGCAATCCCATCCTCTTCGCCTCGGCGTCTTCGCTGCATAGAAATGCAACTAGATTCTGCAATTGCTTTTTGCCAAGTTTGTCGAAGCCCTCTGGCATCAGCGAAACGGAACTGGCACGAATGTCTTCGATCTCGCCGCGCGGTATTGTGTGCGTCTTTGCGGCGTTATCAACGAGCGTGATCTGCTGTTCATCTGCCGATTGGAACAGACCGGTAAGCACCCCACCGCTGTCCGTCAGAATGGTGTAGCTGACATAATCGGGATTGATCGAAGCACTCGGTTGGATAATGTCACGCATCACCGCGTCCGGATCTCGATGAATGGACACGGTTAAATCAGCAGCGACTTTGCCTCCTTTGCCGCCGAACTGGTGGCAAGCGGCACAGTTGGCTTGCTTGCCAAAAAACAACTCACGGCCCTTCTCTGGATCACCAGCAAGTAATTCTCGCGGTCGCGCAACTCCATCGTCCGTCGCGGAGGGTTGAATCGGCGGTGCCCAGGGGACAAACAGATGTTCCAGACGTAGCGGTCGTTCATTTGCATCAAAATCTGCGTGATACGAGGCGTCCAGCACAAACGGTTCCTTGGTCGCACCAGTTTGAACAGCGATTTCGAGTCGTCTGGATTCCGTCGGCAACACCTGCTGGCGATCTCCGCGGGGTGCTGTCACAAGACTGGAGTCACCCGTTGCTGAAGCCGTGAATTCGGCAACATACGATGTTCCAATCTTCTTGGCCGCAACTTCGGCTTCGCTACATCTCACCGCGAACCTGCCGTTGCTTTGAAAACGCAAGGCCACTTCTCGACCAGGCAGCCTGCCGTCATCACTTGCACAACGTTCGTGTCGACGTGAGGCAGCCAGCCCGTCCATGAGGGCTTGTCTTCTCCCTGGCGTGTCCATTCAGCGCGAACGCCACCGAGATCGTATGACAACTCGATCGTTTCGGGATCACGAGTGCTTTTAGCGAGTGCAGTCACACCCGGCAAAGTGATTCCGTAACGTACTCGCTGCGGATGGGCTGCCGTCGCGAAGGTGACTGTACGGCCATCGGCCGAGACCTTCGCGTTGCCAATATTTAGCGGACGACGCGCCGACGCCTTTGCAGCTTTGACGACTTCATAGCCCGGCCAAATCCATTCGTGTCGGTCGCCCTCCCAAACAAACTCGCCATATTCGATCTCCGCCTT
>CAXBHV010001094.1:0-3201 GCA_963974855.1 uncultured Rhodopirellula sp.
GGCCGTCCCGCCTGGGAAAACGTCGGAGCCCAGTTCGTTCCCGATGTCACGCCCTACGAAAAGATGAAGATCCGGCTGCTCAACGCCGGCCATTCGGTCTTGGGGATCCTGGGTTCAATCTATGGTCATCAAACGATTGATGAATGTGTCTCGGACGAACTGTTTGCGACGTACCTGCGTCAGTTCATGGACATCGAGGCCACACCCGTACTGGATGCCGTCGAAGGCATCGACTTGGACGCCTACAAAGACACGCTGATCGAGCGATTTGGAAACCCGAATATCAAAGACAAACTGTCGCGAATCTGTTTGGAAAGCTCCAGTAAACTGCCAGTCTTTCTGATCCCTACGATCACCGAGAACCTCGAGCGAGGCGGCAGCATCCAGTATGCAGCACTGGTGATCGCGACATGGTGTTGGTACAGCGACCAAGAGGTGAATCAATACAACAAGGAACTCGAGATTATCGACGGCAAGCGAGCGGAACTACATCAAGCGGCCGCAGCAACACGCGACGACCCATTGTCGTTCTTGCGGCTGACGTCGGTGTTTGGTGAGCTGGCAAAGAACGAGCGGTTCGCGAAGGTGTACACCGAGATGATCGACAAGATCTACGAAAACTCGGACGTCTCGATCCAGATGCGAAAGATTGTAAAGAGCAACTCGTAGGGCCATCACCCACCCACCTCGTAATCTCAATCCTACTCATAATCTTAATCCCGTCGCCAACAGCCTCGTTGGAGAAGATACAACCGGGGAAGATTACGACCAAGAATCGATCCGAAAACCGTAGCGGAAGTCGTCAAGACTTTCGACGAGCATCGCCATGATTCAAGTCAATGAGGGCCGGTTCCCACCTTGTCATTGCTCACGCTTCCAGTCGCGATAGCGACGAAAGCACCTAGCTGCGGGCGTCAGCCCGCAGAAACGTCTGCGTGACGCTTTAACGGAGCCCCAACGGGGCGGTCCTATGTCAGCCCAGGGTGAAGCCCTGGGTATTTATTTCCGAAATGGGACCGGTAGCCCCAACGGGGCGGCCCTAAACCGGTGGTTGATTAGGACCGCCCCTTTGGGCTGAACCGTCACGCCCAAATCCATTTGCAACAAATCGCAAGTCCATAGACGCTCGAATAGGCAAATGGCATCGACAGCCTCCAAGCTGCCCGCTCTTCGAACGATCATTCCCCGCTGCAACCGCGTAAAACCCAGACTCAACCACTGGCAACCCAAGCCGAGCAAGGGTTTTCTGGCAAAATGTGACGGCTTGGACAGATAGTGTCCAAGCCGCTCCCCCGCTAGCAATTGAGCAGCTATACTCCGGCTCAAGCGAATTTTGTATCGCATCGCGGTTTATCAGGCGAATTGGTTAGTCACGGGGGCGGGAAAGCGAGAATTTTGTGGAAAGCACGGGAACGCAGCGGATGCGTCATCCTCGATTACTGCGTTTGATCACGCTCGGGCGAGGAAACGAGACCATCGAAACGCTGGCGGAATCGCTTGGCGTCAGTGAGAAGACGATCCGTCGGGATATCGCGGGGCTAAGGAAATTGGGACTCGCGATTGAAGAACACGTCCATCAGAACGGCCGCAAGACCTACAGCCTGTTGCGTGATTCGATCGAGCAGGTACGGTTCACTTACGACGAAGCATTTTCGTTGATGTTATGCCGGCCAGGCACGGGTGAATTCGATGGCACCCTGATCGGCGACGCCTCGAAGTCGGCGTTTGAAAAGATTCAGGTTGCCCTGGGCGGTGATCAGCAGGACTACTTCGAGCGAATCTCCCCGTGGCTGCATCGTTCACCAGGGTATGGCGATTACTCCGAACAACGTGACGTGATCGACGCAATCACGTTGGGGGTAGAGGACTGTAAAGCGACGTTCATCGCCTACCGTTCGGCCCGCTCGACCGAGCCGGTCACGTACGACATTCACCCCTACGGCTTGGCCGAGCACAATGGCGCCCTGTACGTCGTCGGTCATTCCTGCCATCACGACGAGATCCGGACATGGAAGATCGACCGCATGGACACCGCCGAGGTCACCGAGTTCCCCTTCATCCGTCCCGCTAACTTTAATCTGTCCGAACACTTTAAAGGCGCTTTCGCAGTCATCGCAGGCAGTAAGCCGGTCACAGTCCGAATCCGATTTCGCGGCAGTGCAGCACGTTATGCGGTCGAACGCAAGATCAACACCAGCCAAACGGCGACGCCGGGCCCTGGCGGCAGCGTCGACATCACTGTCACGCTGACCAGCACGATCGAGATCAGGAGCTACATCCTCAGCTTCGGCAGCAGCGCGGAAGTTATCGAACCTGAGTCACTACGGCAGGAAGTCGCCGAGGAGCTACGGCAAGCGACCTCGCTTTACTCATCACCCACGCGATTACCTGCATGACGAAGTATCCGTTGTCGTGAATTAACCAATGAAAATACTGCTGAACACGAGTCCGAGTCTTGGCGATGAATGAATCTAACAAAGTCACACGCTATTGCCCCGAGTGCAGATCTAAGGTCACTGCAGAGGAAGAGAAGTTTGCGAAGCCACAGATTTGCCCCAAATGCAAGACTCGCGTCTTATTCGTCGATTACCTCGATGTTCGACCAAAGCTACCGCCCGATCTAGTCGAGTTCGTCGGATCCGGCAATCCATTGACGCAACCAAAAGTTCAACTGATTGGATTGATCGCAGTTGTCGCGCTCGCGATTGCGTTTGTATGTGCAGCGTTTTCCGGGATCACAATCGCATTGTTCGTCGCTGCAGGTGCAACCTTCGCATTAGGACTTGTTGGAGTCGCGTACTGGTTGGACCACAGCACCACGACGAACCAACTACGTCAATCATACAAAGCATTGGTTCGAACTGCGGAACAGTTGCATCGCCAGCAGACTGCGTTGGTACAACAATGCCATGGTCTCCAAACGAATTTCGAGCAACTGATCGCGGCGGAAAAAGCGTCGATTCAGAAACAACACGCAAACCTCTTAACCGATGCGGCAACGGACCGTCAAAACGCGGCAAACGAGTGGTCTGCTGTTCAACTGCGCGTGTTAGAAGCAATGGACGAAGCAAAGACAGAGATTGCCTCGTATGAAGCCGCCTCCGCAGCCATTGCGACAAGATATCTGACGGAAGTGCGGAAAGGAATCAAGTCGAAACTTAACTCGAACAACTACCACAAGATGTTGGAAACATATGAAAA
>CAXBHV010001095.1:0-3197 GCA_963974855.1 uncultured Rhodopirellula sp.
AATCGATCCTCGCCGGTGGAGTGGATGGCATGATCATTCGAGGCAATACCGTCACGGGAAAAATCGTCGGCAACGGTAACTCCAATCTGTTGATCAGTGACAACATTGTTCGCGCAGGCGACAATTCCGGAGCCGTTGTCCAGATCGGGTATACCAAAGGTCTGACAATCCGGGGTAACACGATTCTGGGAACGGAAAACAATCCGACGGGACTGTATGTTTGGGGAAAGTCACGCTACAACGACCAGCCCGGCGAAGACGTTCTCATCAGCGGCAATCAAATCAGCGCTGCCGATCACGCCATTTCTCTCAACGGAGCGGTAAACGTCCGCATCAGTGGTAACTTGTTGAAAGCGCCGCGGCCGTTGCTCCAGCGGCGCACGGAAAGCGTGATTTCAGACGTGGTACCTCCGACACCTGATACCGAGTAACGTCCACACCATTCTGGCTCCTTTAGCTGCCCGTCACGCGGCAGTGAACTCAGGAGCGAGCAGCTAAACTTTGGCGAGTAGCTTTACTCCAGCCTATCGGCAACTTGCCCAAGAATGTGGCAAGCTTGCTGCCCACCAACAGAAAAAGCCGCCTTGCGGCGGCCGATGGCAGCGCTGCTTCACTTTGGAGCATCGGTTAGACCATCATCAAAGAGACCTGACCCATTTAATTTGGACCGGCCGGGGAGCATCCCCCGCCATGATCGAGCAACAATTGATCCACTCCATGAAACGACTTCCAAAAAGCTGCTGTCCACGCGGCCCGCTTCCCATAACGCCGCTCTGGTGCATTCTGACGCAATCAATGGAGGGCGGCAAAGGTGTCAGGACTCTTTTCTGGTTCAATATGTACAATCTGGAATCAACGCTGTGAGAAAGCGTGACCGTTAACGCACGTTTTCCCGAACCTCCATCGAAGCTCCCGCCACTTGTTTTTCACAGAGCAACAGATCAACAGATGGAGCCACCCACCATTCAGACTCCTTCGATTTGTTCACGGCAGGTCTCGGTTTGGACACTGCGACTCCAATAATTTGCCAGCAGTGAGCCGGAGAGATTCATCCAGGTTCCAAAAACACTAGGTGGCAGAGCGGCCACAGGGCTCTTCAGAACTTCGATGGCCAGCCCGGTCGCCATTCCGCCATTTTGCATTCCCACTTCAAACGCCACTGTTCGACAATCTTGCTCAGTCAAACGGGACGCCGATGAAGCAAAGATCCCCAATCGATAGCCAACCGCTCCCGCCATCGTGCCTGCCGCGTGAGCCGCCCAGTACCCGACAAACAATCCGATCGCGTTGTGTAAGACCGCAGCCAACAACAATGCGCCCCCAACCTGAACGAGTTCATCGTGTGTTTGCGCCGTCAAAATGGTCAGGATGGCACAGATTCCAGCTACCGAAACCAACGGTAGCGCGCGATCGACCCACTTCACATCGAACCCACCGCGGGATAGCAGCGCGGCTTTAACGCTTGCAAAAACACCGACCAATGCCAAACCAAGCAGCAGACTGGAACGGAGACCAGCAAACGCCCCTAAGACTCCGCTAGGAATACTAACACAAAGCACGGCAATTCCGACACAACCGCCTGTTACACTCAATAAGACCGCTCTATAGGCGGCCCATGATTTGGGGCTGTATAAAACGGCGTTGGCAAGCAGTCCCGCGATGATAGGAACGATGATGATATTGAAGACACCAATGACCATCTTGAAGGTGTCGATATCGATATAGGCACCTGCCAAGACTTTCATTCCCAAGGGAGTCATCACAGGTGCAAGCAATGTAGAAACCGATGTCATCGTGACCGACAGAGCAACATTCCCCTTTCCTATGTAGCTCATAAGATTCGACGCCACACCGCCCGAACAGGTACCTATCAAGATAACGCCCGCCGCCAATTCGCCATCAAAGCCGAAGGCGAGCACCAGCAGATAACCTGTAATCGGCATCACGCCAAACTGCAACGCGATCCCCACGATCACTGACCATGGTTCTTTGGCAATTCGCGCAAAGTCGCCCAGGTTGAGCGTCGTGCCCATCCCAAACATGATCAACTGTATCAACGGGACAATCAAAGCCGCCAACGGGAATCCCCACCAGGACTGAAAGGTAGCGGGATACAGGAATGCGCTACCGACTCCTGCCAGTACCCAAGCGGTAAACGCTAATCGAGGCAGCAAAATCGTGGCAATCAGTGCCAAGACCGGCAAACCAATGAGCCCCACCAAATCCATGTTCATGCTGTTTTAATCGTCTTTCATTCTACGGTTCGGTGAATGTCTGTCGGCAACGGACTCGACCGAATCACTCCCCCAAACGATCTTTTCCCGAGTAGGCACTTTTCCCAACGGTGTCGATTGCACCGTCAAAGCCTGGACCGCCACCCGCGACGTACCCGTTGCTGGCACCCGATGCATTAGGGGAAACCCAAAAAGAATACAACTGGCCGTCGTTAAGATGAAAGCGGAAACGGACCGGAGTGCCAGCCAAACTCGACAAATCCGATGCTCCTTCCCAAGTCACTTCCGAGAAGGTGCTGTCGGCAGTCAACGCACGGCACCGCGCTGCAGAGAATCCTTCCAAAGGCTGACTGTTTTCATCGAGCACTTCAACACGAAGACTACCTTCGGGACAGTCGATATTGACAAACAATCGATTGCCACTGAACAGGACCGGCTTTGTGGTCAGAGTTCCGCCGTCGCTTCCTGCATCCATGCTGGCGAACCCGTCGCGTCGCAACTTGGCAATCCCCGTCGATGCATTCGCATACATGCCGTTGTCTTCCAACGGAGCGTCGTTCGCATCTGCAAAAGGCACCACTGCAAGCAAGAGGCAACAAGTTGCGACGAGGAAAGCAAACATACAGCGGATTGTGGAAATTCGATGAATCGGGTATTCGGAATATTCTTGCATTGAATTATCGGTGGGCACTGAAGAAGGAACTTGGCTGGGATGAATGTGTACTCTGCTAGTAATGCATCCATCGGTTCACACCCTATTGTTTTGGACCCGATGCGATTACCTCGGCGATCATCAGCCTCTATTGATATACATCGGCTTGCGGGTCGCCACCGGATTTGAGGTACGCAAGGACATCCAGTATCTCATCGAGCGTCAGCACGTTCATCAAACCGGACGGCATGGGCGAAAGTCGGCCCGGCGATGTTTGTTCGATTTCCGCCCGGTTCAACGCCACCGTTTCA
>CAXBHV010001096.1:0-3193 GCA_963974855.1 uncultured Rhodopirellula sp.
TTTCAATTGCCAACACGGGACTTTTGGCAACATCGTTGTACCAGAGTATTGCTCGCTGGTTCTTGCCTACGTCCGAACCGACAAACGATCAATCGTCCACCGATACATTCGACGTATCCGATGCGATTGTTTTTGGCTGCGTTGCGACATCGATTGCGGTGATTGTGTTGGTATTGGGCATCGCGACTGGGGTTCTGGACCGCTACTGGATGTTATTGTTGCCTCTTGTACTTACGACCGGTGCCGTGGCGATGGCACGCGAACCACGACAAAGCAACCGAGTCGCAGGCACGATTTCGGGTATACTGCTTGTCTGTTTTCTGACAGTGTCCGTCATATTTGTTCGTGACTATTTGGCATGGAATCAAACACGTTGGCAAACGTTCGAAGCGTTGCTCGACGAAGGTTATCTGCCCGAACAGATTGACGGAGGGCGTGACATGAATGCATGGTATCGATCCGCCGAAGACGTCGACACGATGCCTCGTGAAGGTGATACAACGAGTTGGTGGAGTGGTCGAGCAATCATTGCGATGTCGATTGGACCACGAGACGGTTGGGAAGAAGTAGACAAAATCCGCTGGCGGGCTTGGGCGACAGGACGAGAACATTTTATCTTGCTGTTGCAAAAAAAATCCGAAGGGAAATCACTATCATCGAAGGAATCGCCTTGAGTGAAGGAAGATTAGTTGATTTGTCCGTCGTGATCCCTGTTTATCACGGTGCGGATTCGATTGCCTCGGTTGTTGACCGCTTGAGGGCGACGTTCGCAGATCAAAGCCTGCAAATTGTCTTGGTTAACGATGGTTCCAAAGACGATTCGGAACGAGTATGTGCCGAATTGGTGGATCGATTTCCCGACCAGATTGTGTTCGTGCAATTAGCACGCAACTTTGGTGAACACAACGCGGTCATTTGCGGATTGAACCATGCCGAAGGGCGTGCGGTCGCGATCATGGACGACGATGCGCAAAATCCGCCAGAAGAGATTCCGCGGATGTTGCAGTTCATGCAAGACGAAAATCTGGACGTGGTTTATGGGCGTTATGTCGATCGCAAGCACAGCGGTTGGAGAAAATGGGGCAGTTATTTTAATGATCGAATGGCAGTGCTGATGCTCCGCAAGCCGAAAGACCTTTACCTATCCAGTTTCAAAGTTCTCAATGCGTTCTTAGTTGCCGAGATCGTCAAATACCGAGGCCCTTTCCCCTACATCGACGGACTGATTTGCCAATCGACATCGCGAATGGGGCAAGTCAATGTAAAGCATGATCATCGCGTGGCTGGCGAATCCGGATACACGATCCGCAAGCTTGTCTCGTTGTGGTTGAACATGTTTCTTGGCTTTTCAATATTGCCGCTGCGTCTCTCGATACTTTTGGGATTTTTTGCCTCGCTTGTCGGCGTCATTGCCTTGTTCGCGATCGTGATTGATAAAATTTGGATTAATCCCACAGTCACAGTCGGTATCCCAACCGTGATCGTATGCTTTGTGTTGTTCTCGGGCGTCCAGTTGATTGTTTTAGGGACAATCGGCGAGTATGTCGGGCGAGTTTTCCTGCACACTGGTGGTAGACCGATCTTCGTCGAACGTTACACAAAAAAAGCGTCTACAAAGTAATGAACGAGAATCAAGTATGAGCAACCCTTTTCAAGGCAAGCGTGTCTTAATCACCGGTGGGGTCGGATTTCTAGGCAGCAACCTTGCTGAGGAATTGGCGAATCGTGGCGCCGAAGTCTTGCTGGTCGATTCGATGATTCCACGGTACGGTGCGACACTCGACAATCTTGCCGAGTTTCGTGATCGCGTCGAAGTCAACTTTTCGGACCTGCGAGATTCCTTCAGCACCAATTTTCTGGTACGAGGGCATGACTATATTTTCAGCTTGGCTGGCCAGGTCAGCCATCTCGAAAGCATGCACGACCCCCTCACCGATCTGGACATTAATTGTCGCTCTCAACTATCGCTTTTGGAATCATGTCGACTCAACAATCCAGAGGCCGTGATCGTCTTTGCAGGCACTCGCCAGATTTATGGCAAGCCGCAGTTTCTGCCGGTAACCGAAGATCACCCCGTTGTTCCGGCCGATGCCAACGGTGTCAGTAACTTGGCGGCGGAACATTACTTTTCGCTTTACCATCGAGTCTATAACATGCGCACCGTCAGCCTGCGGCTGACGAATACCTACGGCCCGCGTATGGATTTGGATAGCGGGCAAAAGGGATTCATGGGTGTCTTCATCCGCCGTGCCTTGCGTGGCGAGATGATCCAATTGTTTGGCGATGGAGAACAAAAACGCGACTTTAACTACTGCACCGATGTCGTGGACGCTTTCCTAAGGGCCGCATCGACTGGAGATCACCTCTGGGGAAATTCTTATAATCTCGGCGACTCGAACAGCTATAGCCTGCGGCACGTCGTCGAATTGCTGCAACAGCATGCAAAATTTGACTTCCGATGCGTCCCCTTTCCGGCCGATCGCAAAGCGATTGACATTGGTGATTACATTGCCGATTTCAGTCGTTTCAACGAAGCAACCGGTTGGACTCCGAATGTTTCGTTTGAAGAGGGACTTGCGATGACGATGAAGTATTTTCGAACGCGGACGAAACGGTGGAGTAATGCTTGACCTCGTCCCCGCATTCGATTATCGCCGCGATTTGCAACGGTATCGAGCTGAAATTGATGAGGCGATCGCGAGAGTTATTGATTCAGGCTGGCTGATTCTTGGTCCTGAGGTCGAGACGTTCGAGCAGGCGTTTGCCAACTCGGTGAATGTTAAACATGCCGTCGGAGTTGCTTCGGGAACCGATGCATTAATCCTCGCCCTACGAGCGGTAGGGGTGAAAGCGGGCGACGAAGTCATCACGGTTGCGAACACCGCAGTACCAACGGTCTCGGCAATTCGAGCGATCGACGCCATACCACGTTTCGTCGATATCGACGCCTCGACGCTACAGATGTCGGCAACCGCTTTGAGTGCGGCGCTGACATCCGCTGTGCGATGCATCATTCCTGTGCATCTGCACGGACAACCTGCCGACATCGAGGCGATTGAATCGATCGCGGATGCACAGGGGATCCCCGTCGTCAGCGATTGCGCACAAGCACATGGTGCGATGGTAGGCAATCAAAGTGTGGGACAATTCTCGTCAATTTGTTGCTACTCGTTTTATCCCACCAAGAATCTTG
>CAXBHV010001097.1:0-3191 GCA_963974855.1 uncultured Rhodopirellula sp.
GGCTTCCAAACTGGGTCTCTCGTGTCAATGAGCCATTGTCAGAAAGCGAGTTGAAAGCGATCCGAATCTGTACGAATCGCGGCGCACCGTTGGGCGATGAAGGCTGGGTCGAATCGATTGCCAGGCGACTCAATCTGGAATCAACGATGCGGCCAAGAGGCCGTCCACGAGTTCGACCATTGCCCGAAGACACCGAAAAAGAGGTTTGACCCCTTTATTTGGATGACCCCTTTATTTGGACCCGAAATCGGGAGCTATCGCGATCTGCCCCTTCAGTTGACCGCCGCGACGCTTCGCGTGTTGGTTCGCTAGCTTGGCTGGTTCGGCGACCAACTTCGCGATTGGCAGTTCGTGATCCGTGATGACCAATTCCGCACCGGGAGCCATACCCGCGATCAGGTCTTTCAGTTTGCCCTGTGCGTCATCAATCGAAATTTGATCTGACATTTTGTCTTTCCAGTTGGCTGCGATGCCACCATTCTACCTAACCAAGATCAGTCAGGCAAAGATCGACGTTGGACAATGGTTCCAATGATGTCCTGGTCGTTTGGTCCCGAGCGAAGAGGAAAAAAGGGCCCGTAGTCGTGATCTTCGGCACGTTGCCGGCAGACTGGAGTTGAGCGAACTCGCCGAAGGCACTGCGACCTAAATGGTCGCTGGATAAGCAACCAAGACTCCGAGCGTGAATTTCGCCCCCTCATGAGGTGGTCGATCTGTATGAAATCACCGAGAACCACTCAACACTACTGAAACATACACACAACCCGCAAGTAGAACTTCACGTCTCCAGGCCTCATGGCTGCCTTCCTCCACATTAGAAACAGCTAAAATCCTTCATGTTTTCATTCTGGAGCTGCATTTAATGGTGTAAACCGCTTGGAGTTGGGCCCTTCTTACGCAGTTGGGCTTGATGTATACGCATCGAATTACGCCCCCTCGATTTACATGTATATTCATGTTTGCAGATCGCGTATATTCATATAAACTCTTATGCGTTCCAGCATTCACCCTTGGAGAACAAAGGCCGATGTCGAAAACAGTGCCCAGGACGATGACCGAGGTAGCTCGGCGGGCCGGCGTCTCTCAGGCGACGGTCTCGCGTGTCGTTAACCGAAACGGTTACGTCTCGGACGAGGTCGCCGAATCGGTAACCAGGGCGATCGAGGAACTCGGTTACCAACCCGTGGCACGTCGCAGCACCCCCGAAAAGGAAAAGGCCCCCTCACCGACTTCGCCCCCAGGCAACATGATCGCATTGGTGATGCTGGACGATTCCATGGATGCAAATCCGACGTTGGCGTTATCCAAACTGCGTGGTGTCGAAGCGGCGGCCGCAAACGAAGGGTTGACGGTCTCGATTACACGGATGCATGGCGGTGATCCATTGCCACTGACGCTACAGCGGAAAGACATTGTCGGCATATTGCTGTGGGGGCGATCAGCCGACTCTGCGCTGAAGCGTGCCCTCAGCCACCTTCCTACGATGTGGCTCTCTTCGCACGCCGAGGACGGAGGCCAGGTCGTGCTTGTTGGCAATGAGCAGGCGGGGCGTATTGCGGCAGACTATCTGATTCAACATGGCGTCACGCGGCCGGCGTTCCTTTGTCTATCTCCGGACCGCCCCGCCTTTGCGCAGCGGGGCAACGGATTTCGATTCGGCTTGCATGTTGCCGGGATGGAGTCTGAGATGTTTGTCAACGCAGAAGCCGGCAGCGTACCGCTTGAGTCGTTATCGCGTACCGAGAAATCTCGCATCGTCGCGACACTCTTGGACCAAATGCTAACGTCCGCGCACAGGACCGACGGCATCTTTATTCCGGATGATCAGATCACTTGTTTGGTCTACGCGGAATTGCGAAAGCGAGCAATTGAACCTGGCAAAGACATCCTCATCGTCTCGTGCGGAAATGAAGACGCCTACCTGAATGGACTGTACCCGCGACCGGCGACGATCGACTTGGCACCTGATGCGACGGGACGCTTGGCTGTGGAACAGCTACTGAGGTTGGTCCGAAATCCCGTCGCTGGCAAGCGAGCTTCGGTTGTCGTTACTCCGGAGTTGGTGCTTGGCGATGAGTGAACTGCTAGTGCGTTGGCTCGATTATGCTGCCATTTTTTTGTATCTCGGCGCGATGGCTGCGATGGCGGTGTACTTCGCGCGGCGGAACACGAACACCGAAGAATACTTTGTCGGCAATCGCGGCTTTTCGGGCTGGGTTATCGGTCTGTCGATGTTAGGGACGATAGTATCGTCCGCCACCTTCTTGGCGTTGCCCGCAGCGGCTTATGCACTGGATTGGCGGCAGCTCGCGGTGAACTTGGCGCTGCCGTTTGTGGCGGTCATCGCCGTGCTCGTTTTTATCCCGTTGTTTCGACAGGGGAAGATGACGACCGCATTTGAGTACCTCGGAATGCGATACGGAATGGTGCCGCGGTTGTACGGCACATTCAGTTTTATCGTGATGCAGTTGATTCGTTCGGCTCAGGTACTGTTTTTATTGGCGTTGCCGATTCAATTTTTGACCGGGGCACCGCTGGGCATCGTGATTGTGGTGGCGGGCATTTTTGTTGCGTTCTATACGGTGATCGGCGGCATCGACACGGTGATCTGGACCGATGTGGTGCAAACAATCGTGCTGCTCGCCGGGGGAATCATCTGTGCCGCCGCGATCATTCTGAAAATGCCGGGCGGGATCAGCCAAGTCATCGAGATCGGGACAGCGCAAAACAAGTTTTCCTTTGGCAGCTTTGGTTGGGACCTTTCTCAACGAACGTTCTGGACCGTTGCGATGTTAGGCGTCGTCAATTGGCTGGCGATCTACGGCGGAGATCAAAACATCGTTCAGCGTTATGTGTCATCCAGGTCAACACGCGAAGCTCGCAAGGCAACCATCATCTATTCGAGTTTGGCGCTACCGATGTGGGCGTTCTTCTTTTTCGTCGGCACGAGCGTTTTTGCGTATTACCAAACCTTCCCCAATCCGGCGGTTGCGGCATTGCAAGCGGATCAGGTGTTGCCCTTCTTTATCTTGAATCATATTCCCGCTGGTTTGGCGGGGTTGATTGTGGCGGCCATCATTGCCGCCGCGATGTCGACGCTCGATTCGAGCTTAAATGCGATTGCCACCGTCACGGTCGTCGATTTGATGAAGCCTCTCTTGGCTCGTGATCGCAGCGATCGGTTCTATCTG
>CAXBHV010001098.1:0-3189 GCA_963974855.1 uncultured Rhodopirellula sp.
CCGCTCCCCCCGAAACTGCTTTGGGCAGTGTATGCATTGCGGTCCAAGGAACACCGGCATAACGCAGCGGTCGTTTGGGAAGTGCCGAGGGATCGAGTTTGATTTCGATCAAACGGCGGACGGATTCGAGAGTGTCGCGAAACAGATAGCGAGCCTGTTCAAGCGTGCCAAACAAATTGGACGCCATCGGAAAACGTGAGCCAACCACATTCGAAAAAAGCAGTCCCGGTCCCCCCCGTGCGTAAACTCGGCGTTGGATCTCGGCCATCTCGAGGCAAGGATCGACCGGATCAGTGACTTCGATCAAACGCCCGTCACGACGCAAATCTTCGACAACGTCTTTGGTGCTACGGTGCTTCACAATTAGCTTTCAGTGCGAGCAAATGGAATCGGATGAATGTCGGATGAATTGATCGAACGCACGCGATACGAGGAATCGTGCCCAGCTAGGATAACCGTCGCAATGTCTTTAGACTAACACCCATTGATTGCGAGCTGTGACCGGCATCGCAACTCGCCGGCACATGGAATGTGCCGGCCTTCCATTGCCTTACAAACCCCTGAAATTCGATGCTTGAAAGTCTTCCCCTTCCTTCGCCCCACGTCAACCGACTCACCGATGCATCGGATGCGACCACCGACGTGCTGATCGTAGGAGTCTCGGCTAAGCAAGAGAGCTCAGTAACCTTGGATCGGATAAACAAGGCGGGGGATGGTTGGATCGACCGTTTGCGGAATCGGAATGCCATTTCATCCAAACGCGGCAAAGTCAACAAGCTGATCCCCGCGGTCTCGGATGCCCCACCCGTCGTGCTGCTGATAGGTATCGGCGACGACACGCGAAATAGTCGCGTGGCTGCTTTTGAACTCGCTGCCACTGCGATTCGTGCCATCAACAACAATTCCCTCGCACGTGTTGATATCGCACTGGGTGAGGATTTCGATCCGTCGACCCACGATGCACTTGTTGCGGGTGCGATCAGTGCCTGTGAAAACTTGGCGATTTACCATTCCGATCCGAGCGTCCATGTTCCTGAGGCGATTCATTTTTCGGGGATTTCACAGGATGCGATTGATCGGGGCCAGATCATCGGAAACGCGATCATCCAAACACGGCGACTTGTCAACGAGCCGGCAGGAGTGATCTATCCTGAATCCTTCGCGGCACGTGCGAGCGAGGTCGCAGAAAAGTCAGGATTGAGCATCGAAGTGTGGGACGAGAAAAAGCTCGAAGCCGAAGGTTGCCGAGCGATCCTTGCCGTGGGCGCAGGTTCCGCTCGTCCGCCAAGAATCGTCATCCTGCGTCACCAAGGCGGCGGTGACGAAGCCCCGCTCGCGATCGTCGGCAAAGGGGTCACGTTTGACAGCGGCGGTTTGTCAATCAAACCAGGCGACGGGATGGTTAACATGAAATGCGATATGGCTGGGGCTGCGACGGTGCTTGGCGTGATGCAAGCGGTGGCGCAACTCGGTGTCAAACGAAACATCATTGGCGTGTGTGGGTTGGCTGAAAATATGATCAGCGGCACAAGCTATAAACTGGGTGACGTCATCAAGACACGTAACGGCAAGACGATCGAAATCCTGAACACCGATGCCGAAGGACGCGTCGTGTTGGCCGATACGCTGGACGTTACCGTCGAGAACGCTCCGTCGAGCATCGTCGATCTTGCCACATTGACAGGGGCATGCATGGTCGCACTTGGGACGGAAGTTGCTGGTTTGATGACCAACAATCAACCTCTTTGTGATGCAGTTTCCCAAGCGGCCAATGAAGAAGGCGAGCCGGTTTGGCAATTGCCGATGTTCGACCTTTACGACGAAAAGGTCAAAAGCAAGGTGGCTGACATCAAGAACGTGGGCGAGGGACGCTGGGGAGGCGCGATCACGGCGGCAAAGTTCCTTGAAAACTTCGTCGGCGACACCCCGTGGCTTCACATCGACATTGCGGGGCCCGCGTTTGACGATTCATCCAAACCGCATCGTGACGCCGGAGCCAGTGGTGTCATGGTTCGCACCTTGTTGAACTGGGTCCAATCGTAAGAAACGTACCATCTACCAGCGACTTGCACGCAGATCTCTAGCCATCTCGATTTGGGAAGACTAGTTTTCTGGGGAAGTCTAGGATTTCGCTGTACCGGGCCAGAATTTTTTCCACTTGTTTGCCACTGGCTTTTCAGCGGGTTCTTTCTCTTCGCTTGTAGCAGGCGTTTTGCTTTCAAGTTTTTCCGCAAGATCTCGAATCGATTGAGTGATCGCGGCCTTGGGGGCCTGAACAATCAAAGGAACGCCGTTGTTGCGAACTTCCACCATGGTGCGGTAGTCGTTGGGAAGCAACGCAAAAATATCGCGTCCGAGTGTCTCTTTGGCTTTCTTCAAACTGATTTGCCCTGAATCCAAGCCTGCACGATTGACAATGATTTCCACCTTGTCATGCAGGTTATCCATCTCTTCAAAACTCATCATCAATCGCACGACGTTCCGCAAACACGGCAAGTCGAGCTGTGTGACCAGGATGATTCGAGATGCACATTGCATCGCAGCAATGTCAACTTGGCTGTAGGTTTTCGAAAGATCGATCACGAGGTGCGTGAACGAGGCTTTGAGTAGTCCGATCACTTTTCGGATACTATCGCCGTTGATCGATTCAGTGTCGTGAAGTTCGACAGGCCGAGGCAACAGATACAATCCGCTGCTATGTTTTGTCAACGAACGCTTGAGCAGTTGGATGTCCAGCCGAGCGATATTTTGCACAACATCGGCGAGCGTGTAGTCCGGGATCGAATCTAAAAAGACGTCTGCATCCCCCAACGCAAGGTCGAGATCGACCAACGCGACACTGTTTTGAGGGTTCGAGGCTAACACACAGCCTAGGTTTACCGCTGTACTTGTTGTTCCCACACCCCCGGTAGCACCCGCGATGGCGAACACTTCACACGGGCGACTGCCTCCTTCGCTCGCACCAAACTTTTGATGGCTGATGCGATCCAGAGTGCTGCTGAGTTCTTCTTTGGTCAGCGGCAATGTCACAAACTCTTTTGCGCCTGCGCGAATTGTGCGCAGAATCATATGACCATCGGTGCTTTCGCTGACGGCTAACAATGACGTATCGGGCGAGGAGGTTGCAAGACGCTGGATCAACTCGATTGCTTTGTCCGGATTGGCATCAAGCGCAACCACACCCACGTC
>CAXBHV010001099.1:0-3188 GCA_963974855.1 uncultured Rhodopirellula sp.
CTGTAGACGAACAATCCGATGCCGACTAGCCCGGCCAGCAGGGCGCCCAACGCAGGACGAAGATGCGGCCAGATCGGCGCGGCCTCGAACAGCTTTTGAGTGGCGTGAAAGAATCGCACATAAAACGCCGCCAAAAACATCAGGATGATCGCCAGTACGGTATAGGGCAACAACTCCATCGGCGAATGGAGTGTGTGTGCCAGATCGTTTCCAAAGATCGGCTGGAACCGCACTTCCGCAGAGATCGATTGCGTGTAGACACTGTAGGCGACGATCGATGCAATCGCGCTGGGCACGATCACGTCCGCTTCCATATCGGCGTCGCTATACAAAATCTCGGCGGAAAATATCGCTCCGGCAAGCGGGGCACGAAACATCGCCCCGACGCCTGCGCCAACGCCCGCGGCTAACATGATCCGGCGATCGGTCGAGGAAAGGCGTAATCGATCGGCCGTCCAGGCACCGATGCCGGCGCCAATCTGAGCAATCGGGCCTTCCCGCCCGCCCGATCCACCGGTGCCCAGCGTGACTGCCGAGGCAATCGTCTTGACCCAGGGGACCCGCGGATTCACGATTCCTTTGCGATTGTGGAACGCGTCGACGGCTGCATCCGTTCCCGCCCCACTCGCTTCGGGGGCAAGCCAGTAGACAAGAATCCCGGAAACAAGACCGCCCAACGTGATGATGACGACAACCATCCAGGGCGAAAATGGGAATCCAGAGCTGTCAAAGAACTGATGCTCGCCGATCGAGCCCTCCGACGGGTAGCCAGCGAATTGGCCCAATGTGAAACGCCGCACCGCCTGCGTCGTCCATTCGAATGCGATCGCGGCCAGGCCAACGGCGAGCCCGACGAACAGTGACAGCAATGACCAGCGGCCTGATGCGTTGAGTTTCAAGGCACGAAAAGGCCGAGCAGGAAATTTCACCGAGACAGAGCAGACAATGAGAGGAGACAAATCGATCGAGCGGCATCTGATTCAGATCCGCTTGGGCACTTTTGAGATCCGACACTATAAATCGAGGATGCAATTCCGCGTAAGGAGCCTTTGTCTTTAACCTCTATTTTTACTCGTCAATTTCACGGATCCGCATTCTTGCGACATCGTCTGCCCCCTAAGCACAAAATCGGCTATGGTTTATCAGCCTCGACTTCCCAGCAGAAGTCGATTTATGCCCCACCTAACCCTAGTTTCGCTGGCTCCGAAAAAACGCAAAGCATCGTGCAAAGATTTGCATGAAGCATTGATTCACGGCGATGCGAAGCTGCCCCCCTCTACCCCAACATCCAACCACCGTGCCGATGAACGATTCATCTTCCTCCGAGAATTTGTCCCCGCAAACACTGGGTGAATCCAACAACGCGTCCGCGACTCCCATGCACATCGATCCGCCGTGGTATCGCCGCGAGGATTGGGTCGCTGTGATCGTAGGACTAACCCTGCTGGGACTTGCTGTCATTTGCATCACATTTGGGCTGTCCGATTCCGAGCGAATGGGCAAAGATCTCGTCCATCCCTGGGCAAAGTGGATCGGGAAACCAGGTTCGTGGCAATGGAATCCGCTGGATTCACTTAGCGGGATGGGGTTGCCGCTGCTTGGGTCGCTACTCGTTTGCTGGATTGCGTTCACCGTCGCTGCGGCGATGACGGGGCGTCAAATTGCTCGCTTCGCGATCGCGTTTCCCTTTGTGTTCGGCCTTGCCCTGATCGCGTATTTGATGGAAGGACAAACGACGGTAAAGCATTTGAATTTGTCTTCGGCGCTGTGGGCGATCGTGATTGGCTTGATCGTTAGCAACACCGTCGGCGTTCCCGGTTGGTTACGTCCCGCCGTGGCCACGGAACTGTTTATCAAAACCGGATTGGTGGTGCTCGGCGGCGAGATCTTGTTTGATCGTCTATTGGCACTCGGGGTCCCCGGTATTTTCGTCGCATGGATTGTCACCCCCGTTGTTTTGATCACGACGTTTTGGTTTGGCCAACGTGTTCTGAAAATGGAATCCAAGACCCTGAACATGGTGATCAGTGCTGACATGTCGGTTTGTGGCGTTTCGGCTGCGATTGCAGCGTCGGCAAGTTGTAGAGCCAAAAAAGAAGAATTGTCGCTCGCCATTAGTATGTCGTTGCTGTTCACGGTGGTGATGATGATCGTGATGCCGTTTGCAATCCAGTGGATCGGACTCGACCCGATCGTGGGTGGTGCTTGGATCGGAGGGACCGTCGATTCAACCGGAGCAGTGACCGCGGCGGGCAAAGCACTTGGCGAAGATGCCGAAAAGATCGCAGTGACGGTGAAAATGATTCAAAATATTTTGATCGGCGTCGCGTCGCTCGGCATTTCGATCTACTGGGTCGCACGAGTGGAACCACAGAGCGAAGGCAAACCGGCTGGGATCGGCGAAGTTTGGCGAAGATTCCCACGATTTGTCATCGGGTTTTTGCTCGCGTCGATCGTGTTTACGATGCTGAACGCCTACCTCGGAAACGGCGAGGAAATCATCAAGGCGACGACAGAACAGTCGACCAAAGGGCTTCGCAATTGGTTCTTCTGTCTCGCCTTTGTTAGCATCGGATTGGACACGCGTTTTGCAGACTTGTTGCCACAGATTAAGGGTGGAAAGCCGCTGATCCTCTACGTTTGTGGACAAACGCTAAACTTGGTTCTGACGCTAGCGATGGCTTATTTAATGTTCGGAGTCCTGTTCCGTGATACGATTGAAGCGATTTTGGCCAAATAGAATCGCGTAGCGGATGAACAAGGATGCCGCAGAGACGAGCGTCCCTTTGGGCCTGCAATGCTTTTTGTGGGCCTGCAATGCTTTTACCGAAATGAGAATCATGCACCACGATCCGGCAGAACAACCGACGCGCGGGCGACTTCGCTTGCTCGTTGCCGTCGCAACAATTGCGGTCTTGTGGTGCGTTGTTTTGCCCTGGGTTGGGACCACTCGCTATTTGAAACCGATGATCGAACACAATGAGCGTTGGGGTATTGATCCAACCGCGTTATTCTATACCGACGTCGAGACCATGACGTACCGTGACAACATGCTCCGCCGACCGAATGACTAGGCGGGGCGTGGGGCAACGCTATGAAGCATTTTTTGTAGCGGAACTCGCGCGAGAGTTTCGGGAATTGGGTTCGTTTAACGAAAGTCTTGACGACTTCCGCTACGTTAAAACACA